>CACYBS010000194.1 GCA_902772725.1 Erysipelothrix rhusiopathiae | reverse complement strand
ATTACCAACCACAATGGAGTCTACCGTGTTATACAACATCTGGAAGATGTTTCCTAACATTAACGGCAGCGCAAACATAAGAATCTGCATGGCAATATTGCCTTGAGTCAGATCTCTTGTCTTTGATTCTTTTCCTTTACTCATGATATCTCTCCCTTTGAACACTTCTTTTTTATTATACTCCTGAAAGGGCAACATACTTCAAATAACTAAATAAAAAAGACATTGATTCAATGAACCAATGTCAATTCATTATTTCGCTTTACTGATTTTATGATCAATGAATGTTGCATCACTTCTAAAGGCACTCTTTGGCATATACAACGGTAAATCCATAATCGTAACAACGCCTGCCTTTGCAGCGCATACTGCCGGAATCGCATTAACTACCCGCATCGCTGTTAATACATATCCATCGTATGATAATTCCTCCGGCTTTTCAGGAACGCCGACATTCATATCGACCTGCAAATTTGGATCTCCTTCAATGGTTACCCGGATCTGTCCTACACGATCCGTCCATGGCCAATCCATCGCAACATCTTGTGCCATTCTGTTAACATGTTCAATAACGATGGCTTCTCTTCCGTTGATAATTCCACATGTTCTGACTCTTACCGCAACTACTTTTCCCTGTTTTATCGTTCCCCAAGCACATTCAACATCATGATCTGTAGTCTGTTTTTCAAATGAAGTAGTGATATCTTCCAATTCATAACCTAATTCATTCGCAATATGGTGAATTGTGATTCCCCAGATCATTTTTTGAACATCCGGTATCTCCAATACAGCCTGGAAAGATGGGTCTTCATCAAAGCCATAAGACGGAGCTAATTCAGCCCTTGCCGGGGTGGATGAATAATTATACATTTCAGAAATTGTCAATGTCTTGATTGTATTTGAGCAGGTTGTAAGATGCATTGCCAGATGATCTGCATAACCCGGCTCCTGTCCATTCATAAAGATAGATGCATTATTTGCCTTTCCAATCTGATCCAATTGCTCACATAATTCTTTTGCGGCTGCCTTTTTTGGCCACATCAAATCAGCTAATGAAGTTGTCACCACATTAATGCCTCTGCTTAAAAACTGTGCGTACCACTCCCCATTTACGGCAGCTGCCTCTCTTGGATCACGAATATTAATGACCATTACCGCGCAATCCGGATTTAATGCAAAAATCTCATCGCGACTGCTTGTAATTAATACTCCGTTCGGTGTATTGGAATCTAATAATCCGGAGTCCGTACCGATTTTCTTGGCATCAAATTCAGGATGTCCCCATACACCAACTAATTCCATATCTTCTCTACCCTGCAGGCATCGAATCGCAATAGAAGCCACATTTCCGGTTCCAATCACAACAACTCTAAGTTTCTTTTCCATTGTTTTAACCTCGTTTCTTTGATTCAATCATAATTTCCTGTTCAATATCTGTATTTCATTTTTTAAATATTGATTATAATATTTATAGGTAAAAATTATGAAAATACAGGAAATAATCGAAATTGTCGATTCATACACAAAATCAATTGAGATACCGATATCCATCTACAAAGACTCTAAAAATATCTACACAAGTATATCCGGGCAGGCAGTATTTATGACACTTGATAAAATGTACAGACGATACCGGGGGGAATCGTTTCTGTGGATTGATGGATTATTAATGTTGAGTACTATACATGATTCAAAAAATAACTTAGATATTATTTTGGGACCTGTTAAAAGTCAAAATACAAGCTCTGATGTTTTAAGATCGGTGTTTTCATCTCATTCCATTCTTATATCCAATCAAGAATTAAAGAAGCTTTCTTCTTTCTTTTTCAAACAAAAGATTGTAATGCTGCAGCGTTTTCAATCATGTGCAAATACTTTGTCCTTAGTCATTAACGGTTCAAAGATCCCATTTGTGAATACGGAAAAATCTATATCTGTAAAGGATTACCTCATTGAAAGCGATGAAATTGAATGGAGCCAATATAATTCAGATATGGTTAAGCAGATTCAATATCTGGTAAAAAACGGATTAGTTGATGAAATGAAAGCCTTTTTTAATACGGAAAGTCCGGCACCTTATGGTGAAATGGCATTCGATGATCTTCGTCATTACAAAAATTCAATGATGGTTCATATTTATATCGTACGCTGTGCTGCGGGTGAAGGAGGCTTAAATCAAGGATTATGTTTACGATTAGCTGAATCGTATTCCCAGCAGTGCGAATTAGCATCCACTATCGATGAATTAACCGCTATATCAAGAAGATTAAGACTGGATTTTTGTCAAAGAGTACACAATTTGAATAAGTTCGAAACGGACAGTATCACAATCAACCGAGCCATCCGATATATTTATGAACATCGAATGGAAAAGCTGGATGCCGATTATATCTCATCTGCACTCGGAATTTCGAGTTCCTATTTGTGTTCCGAATTCAAATCAAAAGCCGGTCTGAGCATTGTCACCTATATTCAACAGGTTAAAATTGATACTGCGAAGCAACTGTTGAGAAATACAGATTATTCCTTAAGTGAAATCGCATCTTATTTATCGTTTTCATCGCAAAGTTACTTTCAAACCATTTTTAAAAAAGTAGTCGGAAGTACTCCTCTGGAATACAGAAATAAGAAGGATCTGTGAAATTCTAATCTTCCTTTTTAATGAATAATTAAATGACTAATAAACCCTTTGTTGAGAATTTCAGAGGCTTTCTCTACGAAAAAATTGCACTTAAGGAATCAAAACATTGTTTTAGGTGCAATTTCTTTATTTTATTGCACTTGAAAATGATAAAATAGATTATGGAGGTGCAATTATGGCGAAAGGATTAGAAAAAGAATATCACAAACTTCCGCAGGAAGATTTTTCTAAATTGCTTGAAAAAATCCGTAATGATCCGCGGACTGTTCACTTCTTTAGCAATACTGATACTCCGTATTTTATCCTGCCGGATAGTAAAATGATCGAGAGTCTTCTACAGCTTCACAGAGACCGACTGGATTTTGATGCAGCTTTTAACGAGTTTTCTGCCTTTGGAAAGAAACAATTAGTACAGTCCTTTTTAATCAGAGAAATTGAATCAACAAATGGAATTGAAAACATACATTCTACAAGACACGATATTTTTGAATTGATTCAAAGCCGGAAAAACAGTCGAGACAAAAAGCTTGTATCCATTGTGAACGGATATCTGCTTCTGCTGAATGAGCATACGGATTCTCCTACTAATCTGCAGCAGCTCCGATATCTTTATGACCGGTTGTTGAAAGGTGCAATTGAAAAAGAAGACAAACCGGACGGAGAATATTTCCGCAAAAAACCTGTTTACATAACAGATGGTCTTAAAAATGTTCATCGTGGGTTTTATCCTGAAAAGATGATAAACGAAGGAATGCAGGAATTCCTAGACCTGCAAAATGATTCGAAGATAGATCTTTTTGAGAGGTTGATTCTTTCACATTTTCTGTTTGAAACAGTACATCCTTTTTATGATGGTAACGGTCGTTTCGGAAGGTTTCTTTTTACACAGAAGTATTTTAATGAAACCGGATCCTATCTTGCTTTTGGTGTGAGTACTGCATTCAATCACAGAAAGAAACATTACTATAAAGCCCTGGACGAGGCACGCCATGAGCATATGTATGGTTCTTTGAATACTTACGTTGAAGATATCGTGGATATTATTCATACATACAATCAGGACCTGATTTCTGAGTTGAAAGAAAAAAAGAGTAAAATCGATATGCTTGCATTTTCAGAAGAGACGTTTACCCGTTCTGAGAGAGAAATTTTAAAGCTTATGGCAGAGGGTTCACTTCTAAGCGATTTCGGAATCTCTAATGCAGAGATTATTGAATATACCGGTATTTCTAAAAGAACCGTCATCTCTTCAATGCAAAAATTCAGGCAAATGGATCTTCTTGAGGAAACTAAATTTTCCAAAACTGTTTATCACAAACTTCATAATGTAAATCAAGCAGTTACGTATGGATAATTGGCCACAGCCGTGTTCCTGCATTCGATTACATAAATATAAAAAATCTCCTTTCTACATGGCCTTATGGCTATGTAAGAAAGGAGATTTTTACACATTATAAGTTAGCTGCAAGCAGGAATTTGCTAAAGCCTTTTGATAAATCTGATTTGCTCCTTTTCATCAGTATAACCGGCATATCGATAAAAGGAATGCGCTTCTTTTCTTTTTGCTCCGGAATTTAGTCTCATCTCAGAGATATTTCTTCCTTTTGCCCATTCTTCAGCAGCAGTTAATAATGCACTTCCAAATCCTTGATGCCGATATTCATCTGACACTGCAAGTCCAAGCACATTAACCATAGCCTGATGATATAGCAATTCGTACTTTTCTATGTGGATAAAACCCGTGACGATATTATCCTGAACAGCAACAAAAACGCATTCTCTTTCTTTATCCAGATTAAATAACCTTGTCCTTACAACCATTGAATCACAGGAATATCCCAAATCTTTTTCACATATTTGCTGGATAGCTAAATAATCCTCAAATGTCCCTTCTCTAATCATATTCTGCCTCCACAAATCCCGATTTATCGTGCTCTGTTCAGAGCCACTATAAACAGTCGCAAAGATATTTCTTGAAAATATTATATACCGTGAAAAATGGTATTGCACCCTCTAGGCT
>CACYBS010000193.1 GCA_902772725.1 Erysipelothrix rhusiopathiae | reverse complement strand
CCGGGACATGGCGGAATACTTGACAGAGTGGACTCTTTGTTGTTGAATTTAGTAATGTTTACTGCATTATGCGTATTCTTTATCTAAGATAAAGGAAAAAGGGGGAATGACATGCAGAATTTGATTGGAATTCTTGCCTTTGTATTGATGTTGTCAATTATCGTGGTCATCCATGAATTCGGACATTTCATTGTCGCAAGACATTTCGGTGTTTATTGCCATGAGTTTTCGATCGGTATGGGACCGGCAATTTATCAACATCAGGGAAAACAGACGATGTTTTCAATTCGGGCAATTCCTTTAGGGGGATATGTTATGATGGCCGGAGAGGAAGATGGCTCCCAGGATGAAGAAACTGATTGGTTAAAGAATGTCCCTGCCGACCAGCGCCTCAACAACAAAAAGACCTGGCAGCAGGTGCTCATCATGTTAGCGGGTGTTACGATGAATTTCATTCTGGCATGGTGTATCTATGTCGGTGTACAGATGAACCGCGGATATGTAGTTGAGCCGGCTTTACCGATTGTATACCAGGTTAATGAAGGCTCACCGGCTGAAGCTGCCGGACTTAAAGAAGGCGATGAAATCGTTAAGGTTACCTGTGGTGATCACAGCTTAGAGCCGGACACACAATCCGAGTTACTTGAATTTATCCAGTTCTATCATGATGAACTTACTTTAACGGTAAAGCGCGGGGATGAAACGGTTACCTTATATGCGACACCGGAATATAACGAAGAGGTGCAGGGATATTTGTTAGGTTTTGTATCCCAGGCCCAAACCCGTAAAACCGCATGGTATGAAGCATTTGGGATTGCCACCAGGGATATGATTCAGGATGCAACGACAATCTACCGGTCACTCGGTCATTTGATCAAAGGTGAAGGATTGGAAAATCTATCCGGTCCGGTTGGTATCTACAATGTCACTTCGCAGGCTACCCAATACGGTTTTCAAGCCTATTTGATCTTGATCGCAATGATTTCACTTAATATCGGTATCTTTAATCTATTGCCTTTACCGGCATTAGATGGAGGGCGCATTGTGATCGTATTACTTGAAAAAGCTCTCGGTCACAAGATTGATCCGAAGATCATTGAAACCATTATCGTAGGCAGCTTTGTCCTGTTGATTGGGTTAATGTTGTTTGCGACATATAATGATTTATTACGATTTTTTTAACAAACTCATCTTTTGATGAGTTTTTTTGAATGAATGCATATGAATTTGATATAATGCCTATGTTTAGGATGTGATAAAAACATGTTTTTAAAACGTATTGAAATACAGGGATTTAAAAGCTTTGCGGATAAGACTGTTCTGATCTTTGATCAGGATATTACCGGCATCGTCGGACCGAATGGCTGCGGTAAATCCAACATCAATGATGCGATTCGCTGGGTCTTAGGAGAACAGAGCGTAAAATCGTTACGTTCCGGGTCTTCCATGTCGGATATCATCTTCTCCGGAAGTGAAATACGCCGTCCTGTCAATATGGCAAAGGTAACCCTTGTCTTTGACAACACGAAGCACGTATTTGATTCTCCCTTTGAAGAAATTGAAATCACCAGACAGTTAACCCGTTCGACCAACGAGGCCAGTTATTTTATCAATAAGACACCATGCCGCTTAAAAGATATTAACGATCTGGTTATGGATACCGGTCTTGGAAGAGATTCCTTAAGCATTATCACGCAGGGAAATATCTCCTCTTTTGCGGACGCCAAACCGGAAGAAAGAAGACTCTTGTTTGAAGAGGCAGCCGGTGTCGCAAAGTATAAAAAGCGTAAAAAAGTTTCGCTTTCCAAGCTTGAAAAGGCCAAAGAGAATCTGGATCGTCTGCAGGATATTTTAGATGAAATTGAAAGTAGACTTGGACCGTTAGAGCGTCAGGCAAAAAAGGCCAATAAATATACAGCGCTGAGAAATGAATTATCCAAGATTGAAATCAGTGTTCTTGTAGAAGAAATCGACTCTTTAAATAAAGAAATTCAGTCTTTAAAGAATCAATTATTTGAAACACGAACCGTATATGCCTCCAAGGAAGCATCTTTATCCACACAGGATCAAACGATTCATTCCTTAAGAGATGAGACATATAAATTAGACCGTGAAATTAATGAGCTGCAGGGAGAACTCTCCAAAGCCATGCAGGAAAGCTACCAGCTGGATAAGCGTAAGGTCGAGCTCGATGAGAGAAGAAAATATACCCTGCGTACAGCGGACGTGGCTGTCCGAAGACAGGAGCTTTCTTCGATGTTGTCGGAGGCTAAATTTGAATATGAAGACAGACAGAATCGATTAAGCCAAACCCGTGCCGATTATGATCTTCATATAAAAAATATGAATGCCTTAAAAACACAGATCAATACATATACTGAGCAATTACACCAGGCCGAGACGCTCTATCGTCAATTGGAAAGCCGCAAACAGGTTTTAGATAATATCGTACGTCAGCCGTTTGCCAACCAGGCCGGGGTTCGCTCCGTCATGGAGGCAAAGGAGAGCTTAGGTGGTATTGAAGGCGCTGTTTCGGATTTGATCATCCCACATGATCACAGGGCATCTGCCATCAATGCAGCACTAGGTGGGGCCATATACAATATTGTATCCCGTGATGAAAGATCGGCACGAAATGCGATTGCCTATTTAAAACGGAATCGCTCGGGAAGAGCTACCTTTTTACCGATGGATATAACCCGTCCAAGATATCCAAGTGACCAGCAGGATATCATTGCCCGCAACGCAGAAGGCTTTATCGGATGGGCGTATGAAGAAGTCGATTGCGATGATAAATATCGAAATGTATGTGACAGATTACTTGGAAATGTACTGATTGTAGATAATCTGGAGCATGCCAATGAAGCTGCCAAAAGACTTCGTTACCAAATCAAGATCGTAACCCTTGATGGTGATATTGTACATATCGGCGGTTCTATGACCGGCGGTGTACAGCGAAATAACTCTACTGCCATTACGGTAAGAGAAGAATTAGGATCGATTATTAATCAGCTCCAGGAACAGAAAACACGCTGTGACTCTTTATCAGCCAGAGTTCGTAACCTGCAAAGACAGCTGGATGATGAAAGCGATGAAGCAGTAAACCTTCAGGTTGAAAGTGCAAGACTTGAAAATATCACCAATGTCAAAAAGGAAAAATACGAATCTGCACTTGCCGAATATAATCAATTATCCGGTGATGATGCAGGTGTAGATGTGGCCGAGGATGATTTAGTCGTACTCATGTCCCGTATGCATGAAAGAATTGATGATATCAATGCCCGCATGCAGTCGCTTCGTAAACGCCGTTTTGATAAGGGAACCGAAGTTGAACAGTTAGAAAACCAGCTTCGCTTGACAAGAAGGGAAATGAGCGCTGCTCAAAATGATATTCACAGCATGGAGGTCTCCTTAACCCGATATGAGACACGTCTGGAGTCGGCTTTAAACCGATTAAACGCAGATTATAAGATGACTTATGAATATGCCGCATCCAAGAAGGAAGATATCGAAATCGAGGCTGCCAAAGACCGTGTAAATGAACTTCGTGATGCGATTTCACGCTTAGGCAACGTTAATATGGATGCGCCGGAAGAATATCGTGAAACCAAGGAGCGTTATGATTTCATGAGCTCGCAAAAGGAAGATTTAATCAAAGCCAGTGAACAGATTAAAGCTGTTATCGATGAAATGGATCAGAAGATGATTTCCCAGTTTACCGATATGTTTAACCGCATTAATGCAGAACTGGATGGTATCTTTCAAGCGATGTTTGGCGGCGGTAAGGCAAGGCTCACCATGGTGGATCCGGATGATGTGCTAAATACCGGCATTGACATCGATGTACAGCCTCCGGGAAAACTGGTAAAAAATATCCAGACATTCTCAGGCGGCGAAAAAGCTCTGATCGCCATCAGTGTGTTGTTTGCGATATTACAGGCACGCACAATGCCGCTATGTATCTTTGATGAAGTAGAGGCTGCCTTAGACCAGGCTAACGTTGAGCGTTTTGCCCGCTATTTATCGCGTTTCCGCGACAGTTCACAATTTATCGTTGTGACACATAGACCGGGAACGATGGAACAGTGCGATACCTTATACGGTGTCACGATGCAGAAAGATGGTGTATCACAGCTTCTTAAGGTAAAACTGAAAGATGCGATCACCATTGCTGAAAAGGAGGAAGATGATTAATGGGTGTTTTTGATTCCATTAAAGATGCCTTTACCCGTTCTAAGGATAAAGACAAATATTTAAACGGTTTAAATAAGAGCCGTAAGACATTTGGAGACCGCCTTCGTAATATATCCAATACATTTAACGGTGTATCTGACAAGCTGTTAGAAGAAGTCATGATCTTACTTCTGGAAAGCGATATGGGTGTCGATACAGCGGAAAAGATTGTAAAGACATTTGAACAGAAGGCCGGAGATTACGTATATTTCAATTCGATTGAAGAATATCTTGTCTCCATCATGCACGATTTCTACTGTCAGAAGGAAGACCCTGAAATTAACTATAATCCGGATGGACCGACCGTGATCTTTATGGTGGGTGTCAATGGTTCCGGTAAGACCACAACCAGTGCCAAACTGATTCAATACTACCAGCAGATGGATAAAAAAGTTGCGGTGGCCGCAGCCGATACGTTCAGGGCCGGGGCAGTGGATCAAATTGCCGTATGGGCTGAGCGTCTCAATGCTCCATGCATCAAGGGAAAACCTAACCAGGACCCTGCTTCTGTTTTAGTGGATGCGTGTCGTTATGCCAAGGACAATGATATTGACATCTTAATTTGCGATACGGCCGGACGTCTTCAAAATAAGAAGAACTTAATGAACGAGCTTACCAAGATGCATCGTGTAGTGGACAGGGAAATCCCGGGTGCACCACATGAGACATGGTTAGTACTTGATGCCACTACCGGACAGAATGGCATCATTCAGGCTGAGGTATTCTTAGAGGCGACCAAGGTCACCGGTATTATCTTAACCAAGATGGATGGAACCGCTAAGGGTGGTGTTGTCATGACCATTCGTGACAAATTAAAACTGCCGGTTCGTTTCTTAGGACTTGGAGAAAAGCCGGATGATCTTAGACCGTTTGATATCAACAGCTATTTGATGGGCATAACCAATGGCTTCAGGAATGAATAAGATCGAAGCCAATGAACTGCTGGATGTCTATGGAGAGCTTCTAACCTCCCGTCAGCAGGAAATTCTCGATCTTTATTATCGGGAGGATCTTTCTTATTTTGAGATCAGCGAAGAGTTAAATATCTCTCGAGCTGCTGTATCGGATACGGTACGTAAGGCTTTAAAGCAGCTGGAAAAATTTGAAGAAGTGGTCGGCTTTATCAAAAAAAGAGAAAAAATCATTGAACTTTGTCAAAAGATAGACGATGATACTTTTAGAAATAAAATTTTAGAAATATTAAATATGGAGGAATAAAATTATGGCAATTGTAATGAGTGTTAACGCAGGAAGTTCTTCATTGAAATTTCAGGTATTTAAAATGCCGGAAGAAACAGTTCTTGCACAGGGAAATGTGGAACGTATCGGGATCAAGGATTCCATTTTCGGAATGAAATTCAACGGACAGAAAATTGAAAAAGTCGGCGATATCGTTGACCATGCCGATGCCGTACAGCGTTTAATTGATGCCTTACTGGAATACAAGATCGTCAATGACTTATCCGAAATCGAAGCTATCGGACACAGAGCCGTTCACGGTGGTGAATATTATGATCACAGCGTTCCGGTAACCGAAGAAGTAGTTTCAAAATTTGAAGAATTATGCGATTTAGCACCTTTACATAACCCGGCCGGTTTAGTTGGATACCGTTCCTTTAAAAAGGCTTTGCCAAATGCGAGCCATACATTTGTCTTTGATACGGCTTTCCATCAGACAATGCCTAAGGAAAACTTTATTTATCCGATTCCTTATGAATATTATGAAAAAGACCGTATCCGCCGCTATGGCTTCCACGGTACATCTCATATGTATTTAACATACCGCTTAGCGGAAATCTTAAATAAGAAACCGGAAGAAATGAATATCATTACCTGCCATTTAGGAAACGGTGCTTCCATCACAGCTGTTAAAAACGGTAAATCCTTTAAGACCAGCATGGGACTTACACCGCTTGCCGGTGTGATGATGGGAACCCGCTCCGGTGATATTGACCCGGCTATTGTTCCTTTCTTACAGAATAAATACAACTTAACTGCCGATGAAATGGATAACATCTTAAATAAGAAATCTGGTATGTTAGGTGTATCCGGAATTTCTTCCGACTGTCGTGATATTGAATCCGCAGCTGATCAAGGTATTGAAAGAGCTGTATTAACCGTTGATGTATATGTAAGCCGTATCGTTGAAACCGTATCCGGATATTACGGATTAATGGGCGGTGCCGATGCGATCGTATTCTCCGGCGGTATCGGTGAAAACGACGGTGTAATGCGTCAGAAGATCTGCGACCGTTTAGCAGTATTTGGCGTTAAGGTTCCGGAAGACAAGAATATCGGTGTACGTGGGGTTGAAAAGTGCTTATCCGCCGATGACTCTAAGATTTCTGTTTGGTTGATTCCGACAAATGAAGAGCTCATGATTGCCCGCGATGCCTATAAGGATTTGATGGCCAATGCATAAGGCTATTATTGAAAGTATTAAAAAATACGATTCTATAGTTATTTTCCGACATGTGCTGCCGGATATGGATGCCTACGGGTCCCAGATGGGACTGGCCCTCTGGATTAGGCATGAATTTCCTGAAAAAAAAGTATATCTTGCCGGAGGTTCTTCACCGCTGGGAAGAAAGTTATCTTTAAAGATGGATGATATCACAGAAGAGATTCTTGAAAAATCATTAGGAATTGTGACCGATACATCCAATAAGGAAAGAGTGGATGATAACCGCTTTGATGAGTGTGCGTATACTATACGCATTGATCATCATATGTCTACAAAGGCATATTGTGATTATGAGTGGGTAGAACCGGAAGCCAGTGCTGCCTCGGAAATGATTGCCTTATTCCTAAAGGAAAACGGGTATTCTATCCCGGATCAAGCAGCTCAATATCTATATATGGGTATGACAGCTGATAATATCCGCTTTACGATCTCTTCGGTTCGCCCTGAAACCTTTGATGCCGCAAAGTATCTGTTAGAACAGGGCGCAGATGTGATCAAAAGTGAAATTGTGAATTTCTCATCTTCACTGGAAGATTACCAATACGAATCGAAGGTACGCTCGAAAGCACAGGTTAAAAATCGATTTATGTATTCCATTATGGATCAGGATGATTATCTACCGTGTGGAATGGATTTTGCGAACGCAAAAGAAAAAGTATATGTTCTTGCCGGTGTAAGTGATATCACCATTTGGGCCCTTTTCACAATGATGGATGATGGTATTCATTACAGTGCATCTCTTCGCTCACGAGAGATTATCGTGCGTGATGTTGCCGAAGCGTTTAACGGGGGAGGACATAATTTCGCATCAGGAATCAAGAATCTAACTATAGATCAGGTTGAACAGATTGTTGATCAATTAACAAATCGAAGCTGATGGCTTCGATTTTTTTTAAAGGAGTCGAAATGGATCAAAGTTCGAAGGATAGTATTAAACATAATCATGAAATAGTGCTTGCCGCCTACAACATGGTTATCGGTTTGTTTATTTTAGCTGTGGTCAACGGGGCAAAAATGATGATTGGATATGGATATCCTACGATGTCGATGTTTGTGATGGGAATCTGGGTCTTGGGAACGTTATATTATGCCAATCAGGTTCATGCGATCAAGGATGATTCGAAACAATATGTGAAGGGAATCTTACCGGATTTTTACAGTGATGAAGCCGATGCGTTTTTAGCCCATAAAAACTTCGATTATCCATGGAAGGATACATCAAGGGGTATCACGACCTTGTTTACCGGATTTTTGATGCCGGAGCTGCAGCTTTACAATAAGCGGTTTGAATATATTGAAAAACAATATGATTTTGAACCGAGCCGGAGCATAGTCAAATGGATCCGCGGTTTTCTCATATTTTGTATTATCTTCTAAACGGTCCTATGTGACCGTTTTTGTGTTAGAATTGAATCATGAATCATTTACATATGCGAAGCTGTTTTTCATTACTTGAATCATGCAGCCGATTAGAAGACATCATTAATCGTCAGATTGAATTAGGTTTTGGACATATGGTTTTAACCGACCATTATTCCATGTACGGTACCATGCGTTTTTTAGAACTCTGCCGCCAGAAAAACGTCCATGGAATTATCGGACTCGAATTAGAAGCCTATGAAGACCAACAAAAATATTCTTTTGTGTGCCTTGCCAAAAATGATAAGGGACTGCAGGATCTGTATGTATTAAGCACCAGATTATTGTCAAATAATAATCGCATCGATTTATCCGATATGGTCTCTTTAACACAATCTACGGTTGTGATCTCATCCCGTTTCCAGGATACACTGGAGTATCATATTGAACATCAGGACAAAGATGCGATCAAAGAGATTTTATCCCGCTTTAACGCATTATGGACGGATTATTATGTTGCCATATCCATGAATGATTCGATGTATTGGAAAGAAAAGAATATTTTATTACGTGAGGCCGCAAAGGAAATCGGTGTCCAAACCACGGCTGTTTCACGTACCGAATATATTTATAAAGAAGATGTAGAAAATTTAAAGACGTTAAGAGCCATCGCTCAAAACGCAAAACGGACCGATCAAACGTTAGATGTTCGAAATGACCGTTATATACGCACCCAGGAGGAAATGGCTTATCTGTATGAAAAGGAAGATTTACAGACAACGGATACGATTGCCCAGATGTGCAATATCCATATGGCTTTTCGTAAAAGTAAGCTTCCTGTATTCCAGAATAAGTACAATGCCCATTCCGACGATTATTTAAAAAGTTTATGTAAAGCCGGGCTTGAAAAGCGGATGAACGGAAATGTTACCAGGGAATATGTAAAGCGTCTGGAATATGAATTAAATACGATTATCAATATGGGATATACCGATTATTTTTTAATCGTGTGGGATTTTATCCGCTGGTCACGACAGCAGGGAATTATGGTAGGACCGGGTCGTGGTTCCGCTGCCGGCTCTTTAGTGGCATGGTGTCTAGGCATTACTCATTTAGATCCGATAAAAAACGGACTGCTGTTTGAAAGATTTTTAAATCCGGATAGAGTATCTATGCCGGATATCGATACCGATTTTCCGGATAACCGCAGAGATGATGTCATTGAATATGTAACAGAAAAATACGGCAAAGAACATGTCAGCCGCATAGTGACATTTAATACCTTGAAGGCCAAACAGGTGCTAAGAGATGTCGGAAGAACCTTAAATATCGCTACCTCAAAGATTGATACTTTGACAAAGCAGATACCTAATGTTCTCAATATCACCTTAAGCCAGGCATACCAGACAAGTCCCGGCTTTCGAAGGCTCGTAGATACAGATAAGATACTTCATAATCTTTATGAATTAAGTCTTCCTTTAGAAGGATTGCCGCGCCATCTTTCTATTCATGCAGCCGGGGTTGTATTATCCGACCAGCCGGTAGAAAAGGTATGTCCTTTAGTGGAAGTGGAAGAAGGCGTCTTTGCCACCCAGTTTACCATGAATTATTTAGAAGAGCTGGGACTGATTAAAATGGATTTTCTGGCGCTGAGAAATTTGACAACCATTGATGAGATTGTAAAAGCCATTAAAGAAGAGCGTCATATTGATATTGATGTGCTTAAACTTCCGTTAAATGATGCCAAGACTTATCAGCTTTTATCGGCCGGGGATACCATCGGTGTCTTCCAGTTAGAAAGCTCGGGAATCCGCCAGTTGATCCGTAAATTAAAGCCTTCGTGCTTTGAAGATATATCGGCCGTACTAGCCTTATACAGACCGGGCCCGATGCAAAATACAGATTTATATATTGAACGTAAAAATGATCCTTCCAAGGTAGTG
>CACYBS010000192.1 GCA_902772725.1 Erysipelothrix rhusiopathiae | reverse complement strand
GAATGCCACAAGATCATACGGAGTCCCCTTCATGCTGAACTTGCTGAACGACTTCTCAAAACGCACCATGTAATCGTAAGCCTTCAGTTCCAGAAAGTACTTCGTCCGGTTGGCTTCCGCAATCTCATACACACCCATCGGCACCGACTCATAAGATCCGTCCTGCAACCGCAGATGATACACCGGCTCCACAATCGCGTCATACAACGTATACCGGTCGATATCCTTAATCAAAGAGAGGCCAAATTCCGCAGCATACACTGATCCCAGTTCAATCTCCACATCCCCGCAGCACTTGCTGGAAATGTACCCGCTCCCTTTCACGATATCCTCCGGAGAAAACTGGTACACTCTCCCATCCTTCGTCATGATCCGGCCCGTCCAGTAGTATCGCCTCGTATTCTGTTTCACCGCCTGCAGGAATGCATCAGACACTGGGAACATACAAGACCTCCAAATTTACGTAAAAGAAAAGGACCGGCATTTGACCGATCCTTTATAAAAATATATTTCTATGCTAATTCTCCCAAAAAATACCAAAATGATTACGTAATGGTTATCTTCCAGGTCTCTTTTCTTTTCCCTTCTTCTGCTGGGAAATAGCTAATATCACATCTAACGTTATTAAATTCACGCAAATTGTACGCGCTCATCATATTCTTTGCCCTTATCTCATCTAATACCACGTCTATATCATTCTTCGCAATTTCAGTATTTTGAACACTGACAAGATCGTATAGAATTTGTTTGACCATTTCTATATCTATACCATAGCAATCAAACGCTACACTTACGTCTTCCATACCATGGCCAAATGTAATCTTAGTATCTCCATTATCGTAAAAACTAGAAGAAACAACTTTCGCATAGTTTTCTGAAATGCTTGCTTTTTCAATCGGAAATGACGCATGATGATTGTACTTTATTATGTAATCATTTATGCCTTCATCTTCACAATACACTTCTTCAGTCACTTCAGATTTTTCTTCACCAATAGCTGATGAACTTCCAAAATCCGCTATTTCAGATAAAAATGATTTTGAATCGGAATCTATGACTTCACTGGCGGCTTGAACGATGGGTTCAGTTTCACCTTTATTCGTTTCTTCTGCAAAATAATTGGTTTCTAAATCTGCGTCTGTTTCATTAGATCCAGCAGACTCAGCCGCATTACTTTGTATATTGACTTCAGTCATATTAGATTCTTTTTCTGATTCATTTTCAGCTAATACAGTACCCGTTGATTTAACACTATTCGAATCTCTCAAAGAATTAACTAGAGCTAGGCCTACTATCCAGATGATAGTAAGCGCAATTCCTTTGAATATTATAGGTATTTTTTTTGAACGCAATACCAAAATAGTAGCTGGCAAAGGAAAAAATATAATCCACCCAACAAACCAAAGTAAATAATAGAAAATACCTTTTTTGTTTCTTCTTTGAGCTATATGTTGTTTACTCATAAGTGCCTCTCTGTTCTTCTAGCTTGTCAAATTAACTCGTACTCAACGATTGATAGTGAAAGCAATATACGAATCCCCAATTTTAACAAAGACTGCACTAACTGTATCCGGAACTACATATCCAACGAATGTCCTAGCCTTCAATCCCTTTTCAGGTATTGCAGGAAACATCTCATATGCTCCGTCTCCCCATCCCACGCTATATTTACTAAGGTTATATCCCTGATCATCTATAAGCGAAACATATTTCCCCATTTGAAGTGTGTTATGACTAGAATCAGAATAATCAATATTTTCTACGGACATCTCTACCAGAATCACATGATTTGTATCTGCCCCGTTATTCTTATCATATTTCTGCAACCATTCAGTGATATTTAAATCGTCGACCGTTACTCCGAGTTTCCCGAATTTTGGGTCATCAATCTCAATACATTCACCAATACTAGCTCTAGTAAGTCCATCAGTGGAGAATGGAATCATCAGTTCTCCTTCGTCATTTGATTCCGAAACCATACTCCCATTTGAAAAAATATTATATTTTTCCACTCCTTCTATTGAATGCGCTTTCGGCTCAAAATTATTCCAGTCAATTGCATAAAATTCAAAGGAGTCATGTTCAGGTGTGTGATATGCATGCTTTTCGAAGGACTTGTCTTCTCCCATTCCTAAATCATCTACGATATAATTCCCACCGCCTACTATTTTCCCGTCTTTTCTAAGCAGATAGACTATATTTGCTACAGCCACATCATTTGAAGACTTATTTGAAATAGTTCCAGTATAGACACACTCGTTAGATCCTTCTTTATTTCTTTCGGCCTCTTGAGTAATAACAAGTTGACTTTGTTTCGCTTGATCAAATGGAAATATCATTGTTCCAGGCAGGAGTTCGATATCAACTTTTTCCGGAACATCGCCATTACAGTCAATAGTTCCCGCATATGCTGTCTT
>CACYBS010000191.1 GCA_902772725.1 Erysipelothrix rhusiopathiae | reverse complement strand
ATTCCAATCTTCACAAAATCAGCTCCTGCATCCGCTAAGAAACGGAATCCATCTCCATCTACTACGTTTCCGGCACCTACCTTTACGGTATCACCGTAAGTTTCACGAATCCACTCGATGGTCTTTGCCTGCCATACGGAATAGCCTTCACTGGAATCGATACATAAAATATCTACTCCTGCATCTACCAGAGCAGGAACACGTTCCTTATAGTCACGGCTGTTGATACCGGCACCTACAAGATAACGCTTATGGTTATCTAAAATTTCGTTTGGATTATCTTTATGGGAATCATAGTCCTTGCGGAACACAAAAGAGACTAATCTCTGGTTTTCATCAACAATCGGAAGCTGATTCAACTTATGATCCCAAATAATATCATTTGCCTGTGATAAGGTAATATCCTTGTCCCCTACAATCAGCTTTTCATACGGAGTCATGAATTCTTTTACCTTAACATCCGGAGACATACGGCTGACTCTGTAATCACGGCTGGTGATAATTCCAACCAGTTTACCATCCGGCAACCCATTTTCTGTTACTGCCATAGTGGAATGACCTGTTTTATTTTTCAGGGCAATCACATCCGCTAACGTTGATTCCGGAGATACATTGGAGTCGCTGCCCACAAATCCTGCTTTGGTTGCCTTTACAGCACGCACCATGCGGGCCTGAGATTCAATTGGCTGGGAGCCGAAAATAAAGCTGACGCCACCTTCTCTTGCCAGTGCAACAGCTAAATCAACACCGCTGACAGCCTGCATAACAGCAGAAACCATAGGAATATTTAAATGCAGAGAAGGCTCTTCTCCTTTTTTAAATTTTACTAAAGGTGTTTTTAAGCTGACATTTTCCGGAATATGTTCTTCCGATGTATATCCAGGTACTAATAAGTATTCGTTGAAAGTTCTAGATGGTTCTTCAAAAAATTTAGCCATATTTCTCTCCTTTTTTCTTTGGTATTAGTCCATATTTTATGCATCTAAATAATGTCTGTCAAGCAGTAATTAAAATCTTACATCTGGCATATGACTACACTGTACGGCGCAATCGTGATGGATTCTGTATACAGTGCATTCGATAGACCGTTGTCAAAAATAACTTCCGCATTTTCGTGCAGATTATATCTAAATGTTCTGTCGGTAGGATTAAAGAACACAACACATCTGTCATTTCGATATTCTGTCTTATATACAAGCGCAATATCCTCAATTGTAGAAAGGGATACGTTTTTTTCGATTTCCTCGGTATGCCTTAATCTAAAGCAGGGATGAGCCTTGCGTATTTGAATGAGTTTCTTAGTTTGATAGACGACATCAATAAACTCATCTCTTCGGTTATAATCTATCCTATTGTAGAAGTCAGGACGGTTATAACTGTTTCCTAAGCCCAGTTTGGTGCGGCAGAATTCCTGCCCCGCATGTAAGAACGGTACACCCTGCGCCAGCAGAACCATCGCATTGGCCAGTACCTGTCTTTTTTTGCGAACATCAACTGAGTCAAATTTGCAGGCAACTTCATTTTTATCCCACAAAGTATGATTGTCATGGCACTCTACATAGTTGATTACTTTTTGCGGCGTAGAGAAATAATGATCCAGGCAGGAGGCTGCCATAACCATCTTTACGGTTTCAATTCCTTCGACATTACCGCCGATATACCCTCTTTGTTCAAGAATACCGGTAGATCCCTTAATGGCTTCTCTAAACCGGTCGGAGAAATGACCGACTTTATCCATTTTTGCCTGATTGTTCTGAGATGCTCGAAGATCCTCCGGAACAAAGCTTGCCATATTCCAGCCTTCTCCATACAACATAAATCCCGGTTTTAATTTAGTACATTCACTTGCCAGCATATTCATAAACTGGTAGTCTAAAATGCCCATCAAATCAAATCGGAATCCATCGACATCGAACCACTGGATAATTCTTTTACATGTATCGATAAAATAACGTCTTGCCATGATCGGTCTTGTATCAATATCATTGCCGCAGAAGCTTCCGTTTGAGAATTCCCCTTCGGTATTCATCAGGAAGTAATAGTTCGGTACCATCGCTTCTAAGGCAAATTTACTCTTGTTGTAGACATGGTTAAACACCAAATCCAAATTGACTCTAAGCCCCGATTTATGACAGCGATAAATCATTTCCGCAAATTCTAAGACCGTTTCTGCTGCATCGGTGCAATCGGTAGAATAAGTTCCTTCAAAGCACCGGTACTGCATAGGGTCATACCCCCAGTTGTAGTAAAGATTTGGGTGGGAGTCATCTACGCTTCCAAAGTCAAAGACCGGCATAATCTGGATATGCGTTGCTCCAAGTGACTTCAGATAGCTAAATCCGGTCGAACGGGAAATCGTTTCCTCGTTTTCTTCGGTAAAGCCTACAAAGGTTTTCGGATAGCGGACTCCGATATCTTTCTGGCTTGTCATATCACGAATGTTAACCTCATAAATCACCGCATCGGTATTGGAATTGAGAGGTTTCATATAAATTTTATCCGGAAATTTCAAATAGTCCTTGGATTCCACAACACTGTACTTGGAATTCGGACCTGAAAATGAAGAATATGGATCTACACATTGATTCCACTTCCCGTTTACACGAATGGTTAAAAAGTATTCATATCCGCGTAAATCCCCTGCGATACCGACTGCAAAAATACCGTGATCTTCACGATGGAGATCATAGTAGCTGCGCTTCTTTCCGTTTTTTAGATGCAGCAGAATTCTGTTAGCTGTCGGTGCCCAGAATTTAAAGACGGAATGCGTAGGTGAATACGTTAATCCTAAATCTTCTTTATCATAAGCATTTTCTGCATCAAACCGGCGTGTCTTAACAATGTGGGAATACATACAGTAAACATTTTGAGCGTGTTCTTCGAAAATCAGATACTCTTCACCGATGGTAATCTCACCATCGATACGAAGTTGGTAATGTGTATATCCGTTATAAAAATCCGTTTTAGATAGAATAGTTAAAGGGATGATTCTTTCCTTGGAATCTTTGATGTGAAATGAATTGGAACTACCTCCGTAAAAGGTCTTTTTCATGTATACATTAATCAAGTCATAATCGTCAAAATAGGCCTCATAATCTTCAATCATTCGCATATATCAATTCCTCTTTCGTAAGACATATTTTACCATGTATTAGGACAAAAGAGTAAAAAAATGTTAAACTCAATGCGAAAGAGGATGATAAAAATGGAAAAATACAGAATTGAAGAAGATGTGTTAGGAAAAATGAAAGTTCCTGCCGATAAATATTGGAAATCACAGACCCAGAGATCTTTAGAAAACTTTAATATCGGTGATGAGTTGATGCCGGCATCCATCATCCAAAGCTTTGTGCTTCTTAAGGAAGCCTGTGCGGATGCCAATCACCATTTCGGTAAGATCACAGATGCCCAGCGCGATGCGATCACACATGTCACACAAGCGATCCTTTCCGGAAAATACAGCGACCAGTTCCCGCTCCATGTCTGGCAGACAGGCTCCGGTACCCAATCCAACATGAATGTAAATGAAGTCATTTCCATGATTGGAAACGAATATGCCGGAAAAGAAATCCTGCATCCAAATGATACGGTCAACTGTTCGCAAAGCTCGAATGACACCTTCCCGGCTGCGCTGCATATTATGATTGCACAGCGTATCATTCAAGATCTCTTTCCTAAGATGGAAAATATGATCAAAACACTGAAAGAATTGGAAAAGGCGAACGAAGGGATCATTAAGATCGGACGTACACATCTGCAGGATGCAACGCCGTTATATTTCTCCCAGGAAATCAGCGGATGGACTTCGATGATCGAACATT
>CACYBS010000190.1 GCA_902772725.1 Erysipelothrix rhusiopathiae | reverse complement strand
CGGTTGTAGAATCAAACACAATCGCCATAAGTCCAATTAAAGAACTCAAAATATAGAAATAGTTTTGGTAGATAGCCAGCATCTCCAATCCCAGAAATGCAGATATAACAATGGTATCCGCCGAATTTAAGATGACAGCACCTAACTTAGAAGTGAAAAGATCACGAATGCGTCGATTGATTCCCTGAACAATCTTCGGATCAATTTCTCCTCTTGGCGTATATTCAGGATAAATACGACTTACCACGACAGCAGTTACAATATTTGTAAGTATCTGGGTTGCCAGGGCAATTATCAAAAACAAATAATAATTTCGAAAGAAATACAATACAAAAAGCTGCAAACCATATTGAATGGTATTGGTAACTAACATTACCTTTGATAAGATATCCACTCTTTGATGCGCATTTAAAAGACAGTTTTTATAGGCAAACAGCCAATACGATAATACTGTCGCAGCTAAATTCAAAAGATATAAAACATATAAATTAATATCTGCCGGTATTTCCCCTTCAATCAACTGGGGAATAAAAGGTAAAAGGACCAGGCCGATACATAATACCACAAAACCGATAATTCGATAATACTTCCGATATAAATGCATCAAGGCACATATTTCTTCTTTATTATCTTCTACAATCGGGCGGTACATGCTGTAAACCATAGCGCTTCCCACACCCAGCTCTGCCAGGTTCAGCACCTGTAAGATCGAAGTAAATAAAGAGTTTAAACCTAAATATTTTACACCTAAGAAATACAGAATCGCAGTTCGCATTATAAATGGCATGATGATTTGATACATCTTCAGACTAATGCCAAAGCCAATATTTCGAACTGCATTCTTTGTTCGTTCGATTCGCATGCTATCTACTTCTCCCAAAGATCGACAGGAAAGCTGTTCATAAGCGCTTCCTGCATAGATTCCAGATACGGTAATTCCATAGGCTCCATAGTAAGGGCTTCTTGGATAGTATATGCGATTTGTATGTTGTACCTATGCGTTGAATAATACCAGTCAAAGAATTTCATTATCTCATTATCCATACCATCCGCAAGAAATACAGCCGGAATACCATAAGACTCCGCAAGAATGATTCCATGTAAAGAGGAAGAAATCACTTTTTGAGAAGCACATATTTCATCGATGAAAAATTGATAATCATCGGTTTCTACGTCGATAAGATGGATATCAAGGTTTTTATATTTCTCTTTGGTAGATAGATGAGCAATCAAAGATACCGGATAATTCTTTTCAACTGCAGGTTGATAGAAAAGCGGCATCAATACTGCAGGATCTCCATATATACCACTTGTTTCATATCCGGCAGTCCGCAATAAAAAGTCAGTTATCGGACCCCGCACAGCACGAATGTCGTACTCTACATATCCTGCCTGTGTCATCAATTTGCGGGAAGTATCCAGACAATGAATACCGCTTCCCCAGATGACGGCATCAAATTTACTCATGGCAATCAGCGATCCCACCGTTAATAAATGCATTGGTTTGGAAGTTTTCTTATCCCTGTCCAAGCCATAATGCTCCATCATTTTTTCATAAATTACGGTTGCCAGATAATCCCCTACATTTTTCTTTTTATGCCACCACTCCAAGTAGATTTTCTTTTCTTTGGCAGGTGTTCCATCTAAACAAAGACGGTTTCGCAAAAGATAGGATTTAACGCCAAACATATCGTCTCTTCCTTTCAGAGCCCTTTTGATCCAGTGCCATAAGTTCATAAAAGACAAAGCCAAAAACACTGAAAACCAGCGTAGAGGATGTAATACCGATAAAGAACAACACAATGATGCCGGCAATTAGAATTAAGTCGGTATTGGAATGTTCTTTACTTTTACCTCTTGTGACATGAATATAGTTCAAAGCATATAAAACCAATCCGACAATTCCGGCACTCAACAAAAGAGTAAATACCATATTATGCGCATTGGTCGCATAAATATTATGCGTAAAAGCGATATATTGTTCACCGCTCATATGCCCCACCCCAATTACAGGGCTGGTTTCAAAAAGGCGGAAACAATATTTCCATATATCTGTTCGACCCGTCAAGTTTGCGTTCTTTCCCAGATAATTCACTACAAAATCTTGAATCCAGCGATTTCTTTGAATCGTGATAACAGAAAAGACCGCCAGTCCATATACCGAAAGAACGATTTTATAGTTAAATAATCCATATAACAATCTTTTCGGGACATGGATCTTATCGGAAAAGTCAAAGGATAAAAATAAAACGCCTAACAGTATAATACTCAACAATGCCCCGGTTGCCTGGGAATAGAAAAGTCCAAAAGCGGATAATAAAACCATCAAATAAGTCAGTTTTCCTGTCTTATCTTTATTAGAATGCGATAGATAGCCGGAGAAAATACAAAGCGGTAAACTATAGACCATTCGCTGTGTTTTATAACCTAAAAACCAATTCTCTTTATACATCGCTGTCGCATATAAGCCCTGTCTCCATCCAAGCATCGACAAAGTATCCAATAAAACCAAGAAAAACAGGAAGAGACACCATACATTTAATATCCGGTCTTTTTTAGTTTTATATAAATCCAGATACAAACAGATTAAATACGGCCGTGTAACTAAATCGACTGCCAGCATAACATCGTTATTGGATCGGTATGTTGAATACAAAATAATACCGAACAATATACTGTTAATAAGTACAATAAAGGATAACCGCTTTCTCAAGCCTAAACTGATCAGCAGCAGCAACACAACAATAAAATATCTTACATATGATAAGAGCCACAAATATGGGATATGCATATTCAAATAAGGGATATCAATGCAGCAAAGCAAAATAAAAAATGAGGCAAAATCATAAATTGATATCTTCGGCATCTTAAATCTATGAATCTTTATTGTCATCGACTACCCCCTTTCTATTTTTTTAATAGCTTTATAAGTCGTTTATAGAACATCCACAACCGAATTTTTTGCGTGGACAATAATTTATATTCTATTTGTTCCCGAAAGGTCCAGTCATCAAAATCTAAATGATGAACTGCCTTTTGAAACAACGCATCTACTATAACATTTGAAATCTTATTTTCAAACTGTCCGGATGAAATATAGCTGTTAATTACACCCAGTCCAGCCCAATAAACAAGTCGATTTCTGGTGATTTCACTTTCGATATAAGGAAAGATCCGTTCAAATAATTGTTTATATTCTTCCCAGAAAAATTCTCTGGTGCTGTGCATTGCACTTTGAGCGTTCACATAATAGTTGTATGTGACAAGATGAACAACGCTTAGCGAATCTATATTTGTAAACAACTGCATGCAGTAACAAAGATCTTCCGCATACGGTAAACCTTCGGGAAAGGAAATATGTTCAAATAATTCACGCTTAACGATATATTGATATACCTTTCCTCCCAGATACTTGGTGTGGTGATTTTTAGAAATGCTGACATCCGTTAAGCAGCGTTTTAAAAACCGGATATCATCCATGCCATAATGTCCTTCATCGAATGGAGGAAGTACTTCTTTCATTCGATTTCCATCATAAATGCGATATCCCATCATAAACGCCTGTTCATTTCCCTTAAGAGAAGGCAATAAGGAAAGATATGCATCGGAATCAATAGAATCATCCGCGTCCACAAAGGTAATATATCTTCCTTTTGAGGCGGCAATACCACGATTGCGTGCAGCAGAGACACCTGCGTTTGACTGATCAATAACCGTGATGGGATACTTTGTTAGTATCGATAAACTTTGATCCGTAGAGCCATCATTGACGGCAATGATCTCAATCTCATTGGATTGGATTGCCAGAATCGATTCAATGCATCGGGAAAGATATTTCTCGGCATTATATACAGGAATCACAAAAGATAATAAAATCATAATATCGCATCCCATTCCTGTTTAATAACATCGATTTCAAAATCATTGGCTCGTATTACGGCATTCGATCCCATCTCTTTACGCAATGGATCATCCTTCATCAAAGCCAATACTTTATCGGCAAAGGCATTCGTATCGTATTTTTCAACAAGATATCCGTTTTTACCGTTTTCTATGATCTCAGAAGGACCATTTGTCATAAAGGAGACAACCGGTAAACCGCACTCCATGGCTTCTGTGACAACTAAACCAAAACCTTCATGGCGGCTTGTCAACAATAAGATATCCGCGTTTTGGTATCTGGAAGCGACATCTTCAATATCACCATGCATATAAACACGATGTTTCCATGGTTTCTTTTCAATGGCTTCTACCAGCTTATTAAAATCATCGCCATCCCCTACTATATCCACGGACCATTCATCCTCACGCATAAAGATCTTTTCAAGAATGTCTAAAAGATAATCAAGACCTTTTAGCTTCCAATTCATACGTCCAATATAAAGGAGCTGTTTATGATCTAAAGAAGACTTTTGATCCGATCTAAAACTCAAAGGATTATAAATACGGATAGCCGGGATATCATATAATTGTCGATAGGTTTCTTCATCCTTTTTTGTAAGGACAACTAAAGCATCGATATTGTCTTTAGCGCTTTGAAGAAAACACTTTTGACCGTATGAGTACTCTCTTGGAGTTTCATAATACCTGTCATAATTTCCATGAAACCAGGTTATCGTCCTGGCATGAATACGGCTTCCGCAAACCATCAATAGCTGTCCAAACCATTTCGATAATCCAATGACCGTATCAAATGACTGGGCATTTAAATAATCAACCCACTTATCAATCAAGGAATCCGGATATTCAAGAATTTGAATGAGCTTATTCAATTTCAACTTTTCAAGTATCCCTGTATATTGATTGGTTTTCCGTATGACTCTTGCCGGTAAAAACCAATATCGATAGGGTGGGCTTTCACTTAAAGGCAGGATATGAATTTTAGAAGAAAATGAATACGGACAGCTTCCATTCAGTGGTTTCGGGCATGCCAAAAAGACGGTATGACTTTCGGCCAGTTCGTTCAACAAACTGGAAAGCACCCGTTGTTCCCCACCTGTTTCATTGATGTCGTTATCCGTTAAAAAACAAATTCTCTTCTCGTTCATATCTAAGCACATCTTTAATCTCTATAATAAATATCTCTGGTATATACTTTTTCAATCACATCGTCCAATGCCTTATCGTAGCGATTGGCGACAATGATATCGCTTGCCTTTTTAAAGCGAGCCAAATCATTGATGACAGTATGACCGTAAAATACCGTCTTATCATCAAGGGTCGGTTCAAATACAATCAGTTCAACACCGGCATTTTCTAAACGTTTCATAATTCCCTGGATTGAGCTCTGTCTAAAATTGTCACTGTTTGACTTCATCGTGAGTCGATAAATCCCGACAATCGGATGATCTTTACCTTCTAAGCGTTTTAAAATACGTTCACTGACAAAATCTTTTCGGGTTCCATTGGATTCTACAATCGAGCGAATCAGATTCTCAGGAATATCCTGATAGTTTGCCAGCAGCTGTTTGGTATCTTTAGGAAGGCAATATCCTCCATATCCAAAGGATGGATTGTTGTAGAAATCACCGATTCTTGGATCGGAACTTACCCCTTGAATAATGTCATAGGTATTTAATTCTTTCATCTCCGCAAAGGTATCCAGCTCATTAAAGAAGGACACACGCAAAGCTAAGTAAGTATTGGAAAACAATTTTACTGCCTCAGCTTCCGTAGATCCCATCACAAAGGTGGAAATATCTTCCTTTAAAGCGCCTTCTTTTAAAAGCTGTATAAACTGATTGGCCTCTAATATATGTTGATCGGTACCGACTATAATTCGACTTGGATACAAGTTATCATACAGCGCTTTAGTTTCGCGTAAAAATTCCGGCGAAAACAATAATTTCAATGTAGGATACTTTTCCTGTTGACTTGCCGTAAAACCAACCGGTACGGTCGATTTAATGACAACAGCTGCACTTGGATTCCCTTTATAAATATCATCCAATACCGAGCATACAGCGGATGTATCAAAATAATTGGTGGCAGAATCATAATCTGTAGGTGCTGCGATCACAATAAAATCCATCTTGGAGTAAATACCTTCAAAGTTAGACCGAACTTGAAGATGCAGTTCATGATTCTTTAGATAATCCTGTATCTCTGCATCTTTAATGGGCGATATTCCATGACTAATCATATCTACTTTTTCTTGATTGATCTCAATGGCGTATACATCGTTATTTTGAGCTAAAAGAATCGCTATGGATAAGCCTACATAGCCCATTCCAACTACCGCAATTTTCATATCTTTTCACTTCCTGACTTAGGATATTCAATTTCCGGGTAAAACTTTGTTCCGTT
>CACYBS010000189.1 GCA_902772725.1 Erysipelothrix rhusiopathiae | reverse complement strand
TATCTATAAATGTGGCAACAGCCTCCAAGAGCATGGTTTCATGGGAGGACCACAAGAATGATTTGAATCTGCTGAAAAAAGAACTAAATGAATATGCTAAAGCCTTAATTACCATAAAGGCTAAATACGACAAATTGGTTGAAGAGAGGCGTTACTGGGCAACTCAGCAATGGGCGAAACACTTTTTCCGATGGATCTTCCATAAACGCCATCTTGGAATATGGGTCATTTTCCTTTTGTTTTCTGCTGCAGAAGGCATCTGTTTCTTCACCATCGCGAAACTAAGAAATGAAATCACGATGCTTCATTCTAACGATTTGAAATACCGATTCATAAAGGCTTGGGGACAAATGCCCCAGACCGTACAATTCCTTGAAGACGCGTTTGATGAAAAGGACGCTGAAAATCTTCGATATATCTATCAAACAGTGAAAGACTACGAGCACGCACTACTTCTTAAGTCTGACAGCATAGTCAAGGCTGAAAGAAAGAAGATGAAAGACTTGCGTTGATTACTTTTTTATATTAACTTTTTTAACTTTTTTATAATGGAAGAATTTATTCTTTTTTCAAAACTGCACCCCAAACAGGCTGCAGAAGTGAGTGATCTTTGCGAAACTTTGCAGAAGATCGATGATCCCTATTTGTCAGTCACCGAATGCGTTCCTGAAGTAGAAACGGATGGCAAAAACTTCTTTTCTGTTGAAAAAATCACCATGAAATTGAAAAAGAAAGGTGGAGACATGACTCTCTCGCAGTCGCTCTTGAATCAAATCAGTGACATCATGGATGAGGATTACTATTGGTTCCTTTCTGCCGCTAAAGACTCAATCGAAATGACACTAAGAAGCGGTAATATTCATTGTGGTTTCGTAACTGTCAAGACGCGTAAACAGTAAATCGCCACTCTGCACATCAAGTAGAGAGAAAAGTCATCTTTATAATTGGGGTGGAAGCGACAACCATCCCAATTTTTATTGTTTTTGTAGGGTTCTGCATTCCCATTTTCATCATTTTGAAGATAGGTTATCAACATAGTAGTCGCAAAGTTCTCGCCTTATCTTGGCTATTTGGACACGATGCATCATTTCAGAAACTCTGATTTGTACCTATCATATAATTCCAAGAGTTTTCTTTTCTTCCATATAGCGAATAATTAGGATTCTGAAAACAATGTCTCCATCCTATTGCGAAAAGGAACTGTTTACAATTACTTAGCAAAGTTATGGGTGTCTTGCATTTCTGCAAGGTCTTGTATTAGTTCAATCGATAATCTCCACGCTTTCAGGTAGTATTATCGATGAGACCTTGCATAAATGCCAGCCCGTCCCCATTCACTCTGCATCGTAATTATTAACAGTTCCTTGCATAATGGCAAGAGGGAAAAGAAACAAGCATATGAAAGAAATCAAGTACAGAGGTTTATCCCCTAAAGAAAAATCTAATGCAGCAGAACAAGTAAAGCAACGTTCTAAAAGTGAAAAAATGGCTTTCTTGTTATTGCCAGAGCGTATGAAGAGTGTCGTGGAACTTAATCCTCCCATTGCATTCAGTGACTATCGGTTTGCGTACTATCCAGACCTTTTCTTCCGCGAGGCGAGGATTTGCATAGAAATCGACGGTGAATACCATAAATATAGGGTAGCGAAAGATGCAAAAAAAGATATGGTCTTTATGAATCATGGCTTCACAATCATCAGAATAAAAAATAGGGATACTGAAGTCAATGTGTCTTTTTGGCAACGATTGATAGAAGGTCTTGAAAAAGGAGAAACAAACCGACCCGATATCATGGAACTCATCAATGAACTTCGCCAAATGATGGATGATATAATACGCTCATGGACAGACTTGCATTCCAAACCGCATTTGTGTGGAGAAGATACCTTCAACAAGCAAATGGAATATATGATGCGATTAAGAAAAAAATGTCGACCAAAGCGTATAAGGAAGAATAAGAGCAAGGAAGCATATCCTTTCTATTTTTACTAACTAAATCTCTTGAATATTGTGGGAAGGATGGAGTTTAGAGTTAATGATTTACTCCACCCTAATCTATTGGGGGGAGAAGGTATAGAATCTTGGAATTGTTGTTTGTTGAATACTGATTTGTCATATCGCTGCTTGTGTAGAAAATTAAAATACTAATGTAAGTTAAAGTAGTTAATGAGCAACACTTATTAAAATCTCAGGAAACTAACCCAACTAACGGTAGTATTATAAACAAGGAGGATGTGCCAATTTTGACACATCCCCGTCTGCTCGTATCATAGACTTTGGTAATATACCCTTATTTTTTTAGCCATTAAGGAACGACGTTTTTCAAGGAAAGATACATAATCTTCATGTCCCATTTCAAAAATACAATCAGGAATACAATTGTCTGAAAGATTCTTACGGAGTTGGATCTCGTCAATAATAGAACCACATTCAGCAACCTTGGTTTGGCACTGTTTCAAGGCAATATTGAAATATTCTTTTGGGGCTTTTTTCCCTATGGATTCGTTAACGGGTCTATCCAAATAGGCATAGTTGCCATCTTGATTGTATTGATTCTTAGAATAGTGGTTGTTAATAAGGTACTGCTTGGGGAACACGTGATGAACGTCACCACCAAGATTAATCAATTCACGTACTGTGATATTGGTAGAAAGGAGCGATATATCATTGAAATAAACTTGAGCGGCTAAATATACTAAATATGTTGGGTTGTTAGTAGAGGTCATCGTCAGATTTTGTGGAACTGCAATGTTCCAGAAGTTTTCTGAAAGGATTGCATCTTCAATGGATTTAAGCATTGACGGTACGCCTTGTTCCGTTATCTGGCGAATGTCTCTGGCAAATGCCGATTCAGGAGAACTGCTATAACGTCCTGTAAGAACCGAGAGCACATACCATTTTTGTACAATACGTTTCCTTTCTGCAACGGGAACGTCTGAATCCTGAAGTAGCAGATGAATAGTATAGGCAAAGTCCATAGCCATATTCGAGTTTACCATCTTCTCGGAAATAAAACCGGCAGATTTGATGGCTATCATAAATTGGGTAAAATTGTGCTTGCTGATAACGTTCAGAACACCTTCATACATTTTATTGAATGTATCTTCAACGATTTCTTCTTTAAACTCACGGGTAATAAAGTCTCTACCTGTAAGCAATTGGACAAGGTTTGCTAACTTTGCTCTTTTGAGTTTATGCATGAAAGCCACACGAATCACGTCATCACATCCAGGATCATAAACAGTCTCTTTGTCATCTGCCAGCCATGCAAGTTTCTGAAGGTAAGGCGTGGCGGCAAAAGTAGTATCGTTGTTTTTGATGTATTCGTAATAAGTTGGTACAACTGATAGATGGCTGAAATAGTCAATAAGTTTACGTAGAGTATTGCCGCCATGTACTTCGTCTGCTGCCATTTTTGACATCACAAAGTCTCCTTGACTCAAAGGCGTACCTTTTGAGTTGATTCGTATAAAAATGTCTGTAACCACGTCGATATCCAATTTCTCAGACAACTCAATGACACCAATCTGTGTAGTTTCAATACCTTTTAACTGATTAAGAACCTTTTGCAAATTATTTCCGCTCATTTCTGGATTTTGTTCGATATACTGAGGGATGAATATCCATGATGAAAACTTTGTGCTAAAGATCTCAGCAATATCGGGAATCCAATGTTTACTTTTCAAATGGGCGGGTGTTTGGACTGCGAATATTTCAGCCTCACTATCGCCATTTTGAAAATCTAATGCGGCAAAAGGATTAAAGGCAATCTTCACACGAGTTTCTTTGAATTCACTATTGAAAATCTTTTGCGCGGCAATGGCGGTCATCAAAGCGGTAATGCGTTGTTGACCATCAATGATAACTTTCTTCCCTGAAGAAATGGTGCCATCTTTCAACTTGACATTAGGGTTTTTCCAGAGGATAATATATCCAGTAGGGTAGCCCTTATAGAGTGAATCTATTAGGTCTCTCACTTGGCTGTTTTTCCATACGAATGGCCGTTGTATTTCAGGTATGGCTATGTCTTTTGCCTCTATTAACCCCAATAATCCCTTGATGGTTATTGAGGTGTTCGTGAATTTTTCACCTTCCATGTTATTCTTTATTTTTTATGTTGTTGCCAACTATTCTATTTCAAAAGGATGAAAAAAAGAATTATAATTAGCATGAGTGTGAAGGCATTGATTAATAAACTAAATTTTAATTTATAGTCTATATCATCAAAAGAGTCTTTATACTCATTTGTGGCTTTAGCGAGTTCTCCTATCGCAACATTTGAAGCCTCTGTTATAGATGCCCTGTCTTTTTCAAAGTCCTTCACTTTCTTAGCATAATCTTTTCCTATGCTATCCACAAGTTCTTGAATTTTAGTCGTAATAATACCAAGTTTGCTCACAAATTCCGTCGTTGTCGTATTTAGGCCGTCAAATGATTTGACAGTCTTTTCCACTTGTTTCCGAGCGGACTCAACGTTTTGGAGCCCCTGCTCTAACTCCTTTAAAGAGGTGTTGATTTTCTCGTCGATCATTTTGATGTATATTTTTGATTAATCTTTTTGAATTCTTCTGTGTGCTCTTCCAATTGGATGGCAAACTGAATTTTTTCGATGTACTCTTTTTCTTCAGGAAGAATAGCCGCATGCTGTATGAGCAGGTTGGTATATTCTTCAAGAAGATTTTTCTTTTCTTGGGCGGAATAAAATTTCATCACGGCCTTATAGTCGTTATACAATTCCTCTTCTAACATTTCATTCTCCTGTTGTCTAAGGAAAAGAATGCAGAAGATGTTTAAAAGATTCAATACGGGATTCATCTCTGCAACAGCCCGCCTTATGAGACGAACAGCACCTTGTAAATGCTTGATGTTGTCTTTCTGAGAATCATTGTTAACTATTTCTCTATCTACGACTCGCATATATTTTTTCACAAGTTCGAAATCAGTTATTTCACTTTCGTTGTGGATTTCATAATTCGTATCATCTTTAAGAGAGAATGGAATTTCTTGCTGTAAATTTGAATCGTATGTTATAAAACCTTCTCTTGCATATTTAGAATTGAAATAGTAATAAATAAAGTCTTTTAGATCCTCATTGGTTTCCTTCCAGTCTTTGCCAGAGTTGATTGCCATGTTGCAAAACTGCTCC
>CACYBS010000188.1 GCA_902772725.1 Erysipelothrix rhusiopathiae | reverse complement strand
GAATTGGAGCCTTGAACATATTCATGCCCAACATTCAGAAGGTTTGCAAACCAATGAAAAAAGAAAAGAATGGTTGAAAGCTCATATAAAATCTCTTCAATCAATAGGACAACAAGAAGAGCTAATTTCTAAAATTGAGATGTTGGTAAAAGAAATAGAAGAAAACCCGAAAACGGCAAAAGTGAAAGAACAATTTGAATTGCGACAACAAGAAGTTGTAGAAGTCCTTTCGCCCAAAGATAGCGATTCGGACTATATCCACCAACTTTCAAATATGGCTTTGCTTTCTTCCGGGCAGAACTCAGCCGTAAGCAATTATACATTTGATGCCAAGCGAAACCTTATTTTAGAAATGGACAAAAACGGCTCGTATATTCCATTTTGCACAAAAATGGTATTTATGAAGTATTATTCAGCAGAAGAAACCAATTTACATTTCTGGAGTAGAAATGATAGGGATGCTTATGTAAAGCATATACGGAGAGTGTTGTTTAACTATTTATCCAACAACCAAAAAGAGAAAGAGTAGAAGATATGGATACAAAAACTTTTAAGACGATATTTATCCCTTACAGGGATAAAACCGGTAAGAATATTGAAATCAAAAGGATTGAAATTCCCAAGATTCAGCGTGACTTTGCATACGGTCGTACCGATGTAAAAAACAGTCGCAAGAGAGATACTTTCTTGGATTCTCTTTTGGAGGCAGTTAACGGAAAACTGATAACACTTGATTTCATTTATGGCGACATTAAGAGAAATGTGTTGACACCGCTTGATGGCCAGCAACGTTTAACAACACTTTATTTGCTTTATTGGTATGCCTCAATAAAAGAAAACATTACAGATAATAGTTTTCTGAAATGTTTCAGCTATGAGACACGACCTTCCGCCCGAAAGTTTTGCGAAGCTATAACTACAAAACATTTTGATTTGAAAAGTGTCAAAACACTATCAGAACAAATAAAAGACAGGAATTGGTTCCCGCTTGAATGGCAACATGATGCAACGATTTCTTCAATGCTTGTTATGCTTGATGCTATCCAGAAAAAATTCTCAGGTGTGGAAAACCTTTACACGAAACTTGATAATATTTCATTCTATTTCCTACCCATAGAAGATATGGGATTGACGGATGAACTTTATATCAGGATGAACTCGCGAGGAAAACCATTGAGCCAATTTGAGCATTTCAAGGCTGAATTTGAAAAGCAACTGAAATTAGCCGATGAAAACCTGGCAAAACGAATCGGATCTAAAATTGATAGAGAATGGACTGATTTGTTGTGGCCATATCGTAATAGTGGGACGGGTGATGATAATGATGATACTACAGATGATGAGTTTTTACGATATTTCATTTTTGTTTGCAACATTATCTGTTACAAAAATGGAGGTAGCCCAAAAACAAATGATGAATTTGATTTGATTAAAGAGTTCTTTACTATACAGAGGGACGATGATAGAGAAAGAGTAATTAAAAATGCCGAAACTCTTGAAAATTTTTTTGATTGTTGGTTGGATGATAGTAAGAAGAGTATTCCTATCCAAAACTTCTTTGAGTCTTTCGCTGCGAAAAAACATTTGACTGGAAAAATCAAAACGAATTATAATATCAATTTTTTTGAGGATTGCCTGAAGAATTATGCTGACATCATTGGAAAGAACAAACGTAAATTCACCTTAAACCAGATAATTCTTTTGTATGCGTTTGTCATCTATAGGCAGAACATGTCGAAAGTGTCCCCAGATGATTTTCGCAGACGTATACGAATTATAAACAACCTGATATTGAATTCTTCAGACCAAATAAGTGACAGTGAAGACCGTCAAGGTGGTAACCGCTTGCCTGCCATTTTACGCCAAGTTGATAGCATTATTCTGGAAGGTCAAATAGCAGATAGCAAAACAGTTGGCATCAATTTCAATCCGAAACAACTTGAAGAAGAAGAAATAAAATTGGAGTGGACAAAAAGAAATCCTGACAAAGTGGAATCTTTATTCGCTTTGGAAGATCATGAACTTCTTTACGGACATATTTCAATCGTCGGATTAGATAATTCAGAATATTTTGGACGATTTGATTCTTTATTCACATGCAATTGGGATTTGGTTGACTGCGCTTTGTTAACGATTGGTGACTATAAACAAAAAGAACGTAATGGTTGGCGTTATCAGTTGGGCTCTTATATGAAAGATGGTTTTGCATGGAAAACGCTATTTCACCAAAATGAGACCATGAGTGGTTTTGATAAAACTAAAGAAGTCCTATGCAATCTATTGAAACTGACAGATAATTTTACAGATGTTTATCTTAAAACTTTAATAGATGATTATATGAAAAAATGCGAAAACAGCAAAGAATTTCAATGGACCTACTATTACATAAAATACGATGTATTTCGAACTGGACGATATGGAAAATATTGGTGGGAAGATTTTGATAATTCACCGTATGTTTTCACAACTCTCTACCAAAGCCAAAAAATATCCGAAAACTCGTATAATCCATTTTTGAAAGCTATTAATAAAAAAGTTTCTCGTGAACATTGGGGCAGGCGCTTTTACTTAAATAATGATGAGTATATGTTAGAAACGCAGTCTTCGTATCAGATTATTTCTAATCAAGAAGAAGGTGAAAAGATAGTTAGAGAAATTAAAATTAATCAAAGTGAAGGTGTAGATACAGAAAACCGTATTGAGAAGATGAAAAAGGAGTTAATAGTGTATTTGAATCATAATAGTATATGATAGCATTTATCTCCAACTCCGACCATTCCAAAGAAGTGCTTTCACGGGTGCAATCCGTGAAGCACTTGCTTTGGATTGGTACCG
>CACYBS010000187.1 GCA_902772725.1 Erysipelothrix rhusiopathiae | reverse complement strand
TTCTTACGGTAATGCGATTGGATCAATCATCTGTAATACCTCTTTGATTGCGGCTATGACGATTACCGCAAAACCGGGACCGGTCAATAGAAATACTTTACGTTTACCTGTATTTGCGTTCTTTATCGCTGCAGCGGTATATTCCTTTATCGCTTATACAACCGGCCGTTTTGAAAGATGGCAGGGTATAATGTTTCTTTGCATGTTTGTGGTTTATATGATTATCTCTGTCATGCAGATGAAAAATGTGGATCCAAATGAAGGAGCGGACGAAGAACAAGAAGCTCCCGAAAGTTCTATCGGCAAAGAGATTGGATTACTTGTGATCGGAGCTATCGCCATTGCGATCGGTGCACGTTTACTTGTTGATAACGGAACATTGATTGCCCAGGCTTTAGGTGTACCGGATTCGGTTATCGGACTTACCATGGTTGCCTTAGGAACTTCTTTACCGGAACTGATTACTGCCATTACTTCTTTGATGAAGGGACATGGAGCTTTATCTTTAGGAAATGTTATAGGTGCCAACTTATTTAATATCGTACTTGTATCTGGCGCCGCCATTACAATTGCGCCATTCTCCATCCCTGCAGATAAGATGTTGTTTGGAATGAATTCTTCTCTGGTGGTCGATATTCCGGTTATGTTAGGTGTTATGGGAATTATGTGTTTCCCAACCTTGTTGAAAGGAAGATTATCCCGCTGGCAGGGTATCTTGCTGTTATGCATTTATGCATGTTTCACAATTTATCAATTTGTAATATAAACAAAAAGGTCGAATTTCGACCTTTTTTTATTATGCGGCAGCTCTATATTGGGTTGGTGTAATACGGCATGATTTTTTAAATACTTTAGAAAAGTAGCTCGTATCATTAAATCCACACATAGAAGAAATCTGTTGAATAGAGAGTTCTTTGTTGTTTAAGAGTTCACGTGCTTTGTTGATCCGGCATTCAATGAGAAAGGCATGAATGGTCGTATCAAAAACATTTTTAAAATGATGGACAAGACAGGCTTTTGAACAATAGAGCTCAGAACATAATTTTTCAATTGTGATATCTTCATCCATATGCTCCATAATATACTTTCTTGCCGCATAAGCTATGTGATTATTTTGAAACGCAATCGTATTGGTAGAGGTTAAATATTTAGCACATAATTCTAAAACAGTAGAAAATGCCACAATTTCTTTACTGGTTTTAATCGGCATCTTTTTAAGCGCTTCTTTGAGATCGGCTTCATCTTCTACATAAGGTTTTGAGCGCTTATGGGTAATATCTTTGTCAAACGGTGAATCGGACAGGGCCTGTCCCATCATTAAAAAACCTGCCAAATGACCATAAGAATAAACCGGCACACAGACCTCAGATAGATGAAACGGACACTTATAAATCTCTATTTCTCCTGATTTCTTTACTCTTTCAAATGCTTCATGGTCACAATGTCTGCAGATTTCCCTGGATTTGGGATTTCTCTTAATCAGTTTACAGAACGGGCTGTTTTCCATTGGGTATGAAGCAATCAGATTTTCATCTAAATCAAACAAAGAAATATTGAGTCCGAAGACTGCATGCAGATCTTTTAAAATAGATTGTAAATCATTCATTGTTTCCACCTCACTTCTATATTGACTACATTATTGAGGGAAGAGATACAAAAAATCAATTCATATGCTTTAGAAACTTAATAATTTAACCAAACTGCTTATTTAGAGCTGTTTTTTTATGGATCACAGTCAATTTTACCTTTGTTCGAGACTTTATTACCTTTCTTTAGAACACTGCTTAGATACATTGTAAATAAAGGGACATATATGTTTCAAAAAGTTGAATTGTGTATGATTATCGTCTGATTTTATCAAAAGGTGAAGTACTGTTTATTATTTACATTCTTTTTTGAGAATCAATTGTTAACAATTGATGAATACCGGTTAAACACTAAAAAATACGAACGCAAAAACAGTCACAAAGTGTTTAAAATTCAGTGTTTTTCTCAATTTGTATCAGTTTATTAATTTTTTTATTATCTACCCAGGTAGGGGGCGGAGGTGCATATGGTAACAAATAAGGAAAAAGTATTTGATTTCATGATCAGGTACGCAAAAGGATTGAATACATTGGATGATGAAATGAAGCTGGATACCAGCTTTATATCAGCACAGGTTGGAATCCAGCGCAGCAATGTTTCGACTATTTTAAATCAGCTTGTGGAAGAGGGTAAGGTAATTAAGCACAAAGGGCGCCCTGTGCTTTACAGCTTATCCAAAACTGTTAAATCCGAAGTGAACGATCAAAGTTTTGTATCATTGATTGGCTGTCGATCGAGTTTACAGCAGGCCATTCAGTATACCAAGGCCGCCATAGCTTACCCCAAGAAAATACCTAAAATACTATACATTGGTGAAAGAGGAACCGGAATTCAACGCTTCAGCAGGGAAGCGTATGAATATGCATGCTCAAATGGAATCTTAAAAAAAGACGCACCGTATTATGTGATGAATTGTTTTCGATATGGTGAACAGAGGCTGGAGAATATCTTGATAGGAGATAATTCGCTTTTAAGGAAAAATAATCACGGTCTATTGGTGTTAAAAAACGCAGACCAGCTATCTCCGTATTTGATAGAAAAAATGATGGAGCATTATCTCACAGAGGAAGATCTTCAGATGATTTTAATCATCCATATCGTGGATCCTAATAAAGCGGATTTATTTAAAGAGTATATAAACTTTATCATTCATCTTCCATCCCTCAATCAAAGAAGTAAGGAAGAAAGATACCAGCTGATTGAACTATTTTTTAAAAAAGAAGCTGAACGACTGAATCGTCGGATTGAAGTGGATAGAGAATTAATGCAGTGCCTGATGGCATATCCATGCCGTGAAAACTGTGACAGTCTAAAAAATGATATCCAATTTGGGATTGCCAATGCGTTTCTTAAGTCAAAAAAGAAGGGAAATATAAAACTGGAATTAGTTGACTTTCCGGATACGGTGAGACGGGGATTGTTGTATACTCCGCCGGAGCTGGAAAAAGTAATCCGAAAAGATATTTCTACTTATATTTTTGAAAAAGACCAGGCGTACTATCTCAGAAATAAAGAGAAAAACAGCGATATTTACCACAGACTGGATCATAAGAAAAAAATGTTAAGAAATTCAACGGATGACCGGGAAAGAAATAATTTTGTGCTGGTAAATATTGAAGGCGATATGGAGGATTATTTCCGTCAGTTAACAGAAGGTGTCGATGATACTAAACTCGAAAAAACCGTATCGGAAAAGTTAAGAAATCTGGTAAACAGTTTCTTAACGCAGGCATCTTTGAATTTAAAACGGGAGTATTCCAAACAGATCTACTATGGATTATGCCTGCATCTAAACAATGCGATTATCATCAAGAAACCACGGCAGCGGATATCGAACGAAAATGTCATGGAAATCATGGAGAAATACGATAAAGAATGTCTGATTTCCCGGATTTTTATCAAAGAAATTCAAAATGAATTCAATGTGAAGTTTTCCATTGATGAAACCATTTTTATCACGTTAATTTTAGCTCTTGATTTTGAGAGCACCCCTCAAAAAAGCGAAGTGGAAACACTGGTGGTTATGCATGGAGAATCGGCCGCTTCTTCTATCGTTGAAAGTATCCGCTACCTGGTCCCTATGCACAATATCGATGCGTTTAATCTTTCCTGGAACGATGATATGGATACCGCATATGCAAAGCTGAAACAGAAGGTTATCTCCTGTGATAAGGGAAAAGGTGTCTTAGTGATTTATGATACAGGATCTATCCAGGTCATGCTCAATTCCATCAAGGCCGACACTAATATCGAGATTCGGTCGCTGGAGGTTCCGTTAAGCTTACTTGCGATGTCTTCCTGCAAACATTCACGGGCAGGAAAGACAGTTGATGAAATCTATCGCCATTTAATACGTGAATATTCTTATATCGCATTTTTAAATCAATGACCTTGTCATCAATGTAGTACATGTTCAGACATAAAAGGGAAAATAGAAAAGGAGTAAATATGAACAAAGATGAAGCAACAATGATCGGTTTTGAAATCGTCGCATATTCCGGAGATGCCAGAGCCAAGCTGCTTTTGGCATTAGAAAGAGCGAAGGCCGGTAACTTTGAAGAGTGCAGCGCATTGATTCGTGAAGCCAATGAGTGCTTGAATGATGCACACCGGTCTCAGACCACCTTACTGCAGCAGGAGGCACGTGGCGAAAATGTGGAAATTGGATTTATTACCGTCCATGCCCAGGATCATTTAATGACAACGATTTTATTGAAAGACATTATTAACAGTTTATTGGATATATATCGTTAAAGGAGGAAAGCTATGGACACATTGATTAATAAAATTGAAGCGGCTAAACCGTTTTTTGATAAAGTTTCGCGAAATAAATATCTAAAGGCAATACGAGATGGCTTCATGTCGGCCATGCCGGTCGTGTTGTTTTCGAGTATCTTCCTTCTGATTGCCTATGTTCCGAATATATTTGGATTCTATTGGCCGGCTGAAGTCGAAACCGCAATTATGAAACCATACAACTATTCGATGGGAATCTTAGCGGTATTGGTTGCCGGTTCTACCAGTAAAAATCTCACGGACAGTATGAACCGGGAATTACCGGTGAATCGCCAGATCAATAATATCTCTACCTTTATGGCAGGTGTTGTGGGACTTCTGGTGATGGCAGCCGACCCGCTTGAAAATGGATTTGACAGAGGATATATGGGCTCGAAAGGATTACTCACAGCCTTTTTGGTGGCCTTTATCGTATGTAATGTCTATAAAGTATGCGTTAAGAACAACATCACGATTCACATGCCAAAGGAAGTGCCTCCTAACATTTCACAGACCTTTGCGGATGTGATTCCTTTCGGTGCCGCAATACTGCTGTTGACCGTATTTGACTGGTTATTTAGACATTTTACCGGGGTAAACTTTGCGTTTGCCGTGATTGAGTTATTTAAACCGCTGTTTACCGCTGCCGATGGATATTTTGGCTTAGCTGTGATTTACGGTGCCATGTCTTTGTTCTGGTTTGTAGGTATTCATGGACCTTCCATCGTAGAACCGGCTGTTGCGGCGATCTACTACATCAATATTGCCGCTAACCTGGAAGCTTATCAGGCAGGCGGACACGCAACGAATATTCTAACACCGGGTGCCCAGCAGTTTGTGGCCACCATGGGAGGAACAGGAGCAACCTTGATCATTACTTTGATGTTCGCGTTTATGTCCAAATCAAAGGAATTATCAGCCGTAGGTAAGGCCAGTGCCGTACCGGTGCTGTTCGGGGTCAATGAGCCGATCTTATTTGGTGCACCGCTGATCTTGAATCCAATCTTCTTTATCCCGTTTATTCTGGCACCAATCGGCAATATCTGGCTGTTTAAAATTTTTGTGGATGTTCTTAAGATGAACAGCTTTATGTATATTCTGCCGTGGACCACACCGGCACCAATCGGTATTGTTCTGGGATGCGGCATGGGATTATTAACGATTGTGTATGTGCTTGCCGCATCGGCACTAGACTTTGCGATTTACTATCCGTTCTTTAAGGTCTATGACAATCAGAAATGTAAGGAAGAAGAAGCCGAAGCGATACTGGATAGAATGGAAGAATCGCTGGAAGAAAAGCCGGTTGAGATCTCTTCTGATGTCGTTAATGAAAAACGCGTTCTTGTGTTATGTGCAGGTGGCGGAACCAGTGGATTACTTGCCAATGCGCTTGCCGAAGGTGCTAAGGCAAAAGGCATCAAAATGACCACGGCTGCCGGTTCGTATGGGGCACATTATGACATGTTGAAGGATTTTGATTTAGTCATCCTTGCCCCGCAGGTAGCTAATAACTATGAAGATTTAAAAAAGGATACCGAGCGTTTAGGAATTAAGAGTACAGCCTGCCAGGGAAAACAGTATATTTCCTTAACCCGTGATCCGGAAAAGGCTTTAGAATTTGTGTTTTCTATCTTAGATGAGAACAAAGGAGATTGAAATGAAATTCAGTAAAGATTTCGTATTTGGAGGGGCAACGGCAGCCTATCAATGTGAAGGCAGTACAAGAGCCTATGGAAAAGGGAAGGTTGCCTGGGATGATTATTTAGAAAAACAGGGGAAATTCAAGGCAGATCCTGCCAGTGATTTTTATCATAGATATCCGGATGACTTAAAGTTATGTGAAAAATTTCATATCAAGGCGATTCGTATCTCCATTGCCTGGTCACGGATTCTTCCTGAAGGAAAGGGAGAGATCAATCAGGAGGGTGTCGATTTTTATCATAGATTGTTTAAGGAATGCCGTAAGCGCCATGTAGAACCGTATGTGACTCTCCATCATTTTGATACACCGGCAGCTTTACATTCAAAAGGAGATTTCTTAAATCGTGATACCATTGATGCCTATGTAAACTATGCGAAATTCTGCTTTGACGAATATAAAAAGGAAGTAAAGTATTGGTTTACCTTTAATGAGGTTTGGCCGATTTCTACCAATCAATATATAGAAGGAACCTTCCCGCCATGTATTCAATTGGATGTACCGAGTGCCGTGAAATCGATGCACGGAATTATGGTGGCCCATGCCAAAGCAGTGCTTGCCTTTAAAAAAGGCAATTATCCGGGCAAGATCGGTGTGATTCATGCCATTGAAACTAAATATCCATATGATGCCGAAAACGCTGGAGACAGGCTTGCCGCGAAAAGAGATGATATTCTGGCCAACCAGTTTCTGTTGGATGCGACCTTTATCGGAAAATATACCGATGAGACCATGGCTGTCATTCAAGATTTAATGAAATTATACAACGGTGAATTCAGCGTGGATCCTCAGGATGAAAAGGAGCAGATGGAAGCTGCAAAGCTTATCGATTATTTAGGTGTAAATTATTATGCCAGCAATTTCTTAAAAGCCGATGATGGTAAGGAGAGCATTCTTAAACATAACGGATCCGGTAAAAAAGGCAGTAAGCGTTTTAAGTTAAAAGGCATCGGAGAACGTGTATTTAAAGAGGGAATCCCGACAACCGATTGGGATTGGCTGATCTATCCGGAAGGTATGTACGATACTTTGTTGAGGATCAAACGCCAGTATCCAAACTATAAGACAATTTATATCACTGAAAACGGAATGGGATATAAGGATGATTTTGAAGATGGAATGATTTTTGATGAACCGAGAATCGATTATATAAAGGAACATCTTCAATGGTTATACAGAGCCATTGAAGGCGGTGTCAATGTAAAGGGATATTTCTTATGGTCTTTACAGGATATGTTCTCCTGGTCCAACGGCTACAACAAGCGCTACGGATTATTCTATGTGGATTATAAGACCCAGAAAAGATATCCGAAGACTTCTGCATATTGGTTCAAGCGTGTCATCGATACAAGAGAAGTATAGGAGATAGATGTATGCGTATTGTGATTGGATCCGATAAAAAAGGATTGGGATTAAAAAATATCGTATTGAAATACTTGATGAATAAAGGATTTACGATTGAGGATCTGACACCGAAAGGAGATGTTGACTTTTATGAGGCCTCCATGAAGGTTGTCAGTATCATTTTAGAAGATCCTGAGAACAATAAAGGAATAATTATTGACCAATTCGGCGTAGGACCTTTTATGGTTGCAGATAAATACAAATATGTGATATGCGCTGAATTAAATGATGAGCATTCTGCCAAGATGACAAGAGATCACAACAATGCCAATGTCATCACCATGGGCTCCGGAATCTTAGGTGATGTGGTTGCCTGTAATATAGCTGAACGTTTCTGCAGGGCTGAATATTCCGGTGGAAGGCATCAAATTCGCGTCGATATGTTGAATAAGATGGGTTAGGTAAAAAATATGAAAGTTGCGATTGGATGTGACCATATTGTCACAGATATTAAAGATCATATTAAAGATTATTTGCAGGCAAAGGGATTTGAAGTCGTTGACTGCGGTACCTATGATTTTGAAAGAACACATTATCCGATTTACGGAAGAAAGGTAGCTAAACAGGTTGTATCCGGGCAGTGTGATTTGGGCTTTGTACTTTGCGGTACCGGTGTCGGGATCACCAACGCCGTACAGAAAGTCAAGGGAACACGGTGTGCCCTGGTGGGTGATGTAGCTGCTGCGCGTTATGCCAGGGAGGAACTCGATTGTAACGTATTGGGTGTAGGAGGACGAGTATCCGGAATCGGCATGATCGAAGATATTATCGATGTCTTCTTTTCAACCACATATAAACAAACCCCTGCCAATAAGCGGTTGATTGAGAAAATAAATTCGATTCCGATGGGAAATAACGCCATGGATGATGATCATATTTTCGATGAATTTTTAGATAAGTGGGATCGTGGAGAATACCACGATTAATGGTAATAAAAATGAAAAGGAATCCGTTAAAAAGAATTGTTGAACTGCAGAAAGCCGGACAGGCTGTAGGGATCTACTCCTGCTGCAGTGCCAATAATTATGTGATTGAAGCGGCGCTGGAGTGCGCCAAAAGAGATGATTCCTGTGTACTGATTGAATCGACCGCCAACCAGGTCGATCAAAACGGCGGCTACACAGGAATGAAACCGGCTGATTTTAGAGATTTTGTATATTCTCTGGCCGACAAAATCGGTGTTGCCAGAGATAGAGTTTTCTTAGGAGGGGATCACTTAGGTCCCTTGACGGTGGTGGACCGTAATGAAAAAGAAGCTATGGAGTATGCCAAAAGGCTGGTACATGATTATGTGATGGCCGGCTTTACCAAGATTCATATCGATACCAGTATGAAGGTAGCCGATGATGATCCAAATACCCGCTTAAGTGATGAAATCATTGCCGGACGCGGAGCCGTGCTCGCAAAAACCTGTGAAGAGGCGTATCAGGAGCTGGTTAAGATCAATCCGGATGCGATTCGTCCTGTCTATGTAGTTGGCAGTGAGGTTCCGATTCCCGGCGGTGCCCAGGACCCCAATGCCGGTATGCAGGTTACCCGTGTAGAAGATTTTAAGGCAACGGTTGCAGCCTTTGAGAAGGCTTTTAAAGCTCAACATTTAGAAGATACCTGGAAAGATGTGATTGCGGTTGTGGTACAGCCCGGTGTCGAAGAAAAAGATGCCGGCTGTACTGAATATGAAAGAAATAAGGCAAAAGGTCTGATGGCCAGTATTAAAGAATATCCAAATCTTGTCTTTGAAGGACATTCAACCGATTACCAGACCAAGTATAAATTAAAGGAACTGGTAGAGGACGGTGTCGGCATTTTAAAGGTCGGCCCGGGACTTACTTATGCGATGCGGGAGGCATTGTTCTCTCTAGCTTATATGGAAGATTTGATTATGCATGGAAAAGAGGATGAAAAATCCCATTTTATCGATATACTGGAAAAATCGATGATTGGAAATCCAAAGAATTGGCAGAAATACTATCACGGCAGTGAAGATGAGAAATGGTTTAAACGGAAATTGTCATTTTCGGATAGAGCCAGATACTATATGGTAACTCCTGAGGTAAGTGCAGCTAGAGATCAGATGATCCAAAACTTAAGAACATATGGTATTTCACTTGCTGCTTTGACACAGTTTATGCCGATTCAATATACCCGTGTACGGGAAGGTCAGATTGAAAACGATCCGGAAGTGTTGATCAAAGACAGAATCAAAAATACGATTGATGAATATTTGTATGCGACACATCAGGAGCAGTTATTTCGCTAACAAGATATAGAGAAGTACATGAAGTGCTTCTCTTTTTAGGAGCATGGTATGAAAATGGAACGATTAAAACGATTAAATCCTGCTTATAGTTTTTATACCGTAGATGATGAGTCCTTTAAACAATATGGCAGGAAATTAAAGATACCTTCCAGTCACCTGATGGTCTATGTATATCAGAATATACCTTTGATCGGACAATCCTTTCGTTACGAACCGGATTATCCTGCACTTCATCACTTTGCGATTTTTTCCAGAATCAAAAGGGATATATTTAAGGGGAAGGATATTCGGTTTGGCATTGTTTCCGGGTTTAATGAATATCCGAAACCGATGATTGAAGTTGAACAAACTAAATGTTTAATTGCCTTCACCGATTGTATATTGGTTTTAAAGACAAACGGAAAACCTCCCCTTTGTTTCGTATTAAAAAAAGGCGATTGCGTTGAATTATATCCGGGGACATTTCATTCCTTACCCATTCATGCTCATTTAAAAGGGTTTGCGGTGGGAATTCTTTGTGAAAAGATAAGTCGAATACGGTGTGTTAATCGTTAGTATAGAAGAGTATAATGAAAAAAAGAGGCATTTATGAATTCAAATGAGACTAAAAACCATGTCATAGATGTATTTTCG
>CACYBS010000186.1 GCA_902772725.1 Erysipelothrix rhusiopathiae | reverse complement strand
TATTCAGAAATCAAATCAGTTCGGTCTGCCACAGGATAAACAAATCAAAGATTTTTCAACCGGTATGAAGGCAAAATTAAAAGTACTTTCTGCCCTGTCGCATAACTCAAAGTTACTCATTATGGATGAACCTACTTCCGGTCTTGATATAGTTGCCAGAGAAGAGGTATTAACCTTATTAAGGGAATATATGGAAGAAGATGAAAACAGATCTATCTTAATCAGTTCTCATATATCATCCGATTTAGAAACACTGTGTGATGATTTCTATATGATCCATAATGGTGAGATTATCTTACACGAAGATACCGATAACTTACTTGCCAATTATGCCATCTTAAAAGTCAATGAAAAAGAATATGCAGACCTTGATAAAAACTATTTGATCCGCGCCTCTCAAGAACCATTTGGATATAGCTGTTTAACGAATCAAAGAGCATTCTATCAAGAAAATTATCCGGAGCTGGTAATTGAAAAAAGCGGAATTGATGAAGTAATTATGCATATCATCAAAGGAGAAAAAATATGAACGGTCTACTAACGAAGGATTTCCTTATCATTAAGGGCCAGAAAAACACCATGTTGATTGTCGTTATAACCAGTATCATCATGGCATTCAGTTTTGATACATCGGTGTTAGTAATATATGCGACAATACTTGGATCCATTCTTTCACTGGGCACCTTGTCCTATGATGAATTCGATAATGGATTTGCCTACTTATTTACCCTGCCGGTATCAAGAAAGACATATGTCCGTGAAAAGTATTTATTTTCACTTTGCGGATGTATCGCATTTATGTTGGTGGGATTTGTGTTAGCTGTCATCTTATCTCTATTTAAACAAACAAGTATTGATATTCTTTCTTCCGGTCTATCCAGTATGTTTGCAGGTATTATCATGATATCCATCATGATACCGTTACGCTTAAAATACGGAAGCGAAAAAAGTAGAATTGCCTTATTTGTGGTCTATGGCGTGATTGCCTTAGTACTCTTCGCAGGCAAAAGTATCCTGGAATCTCTCGGTATGAAAGAAACAGTGCTGCAGACAATAGTAAACGCAAGTACCGGAGTGATCATTACATGTATCATAATTATAGCTATTGTGGTATTTGTACTATCTGAAAAGATTTCAGAGAAAATCATGGAAAACAAAGAATATTAAATAACGTGTATTAAAATAGCTGCTCTATTCAATCCAATAAGAGATTGATTGGGGCAGTTTTATTGGTTTTCCTGCCTTTTTTACCTTTTCATCCTTCATGTATATCATATGGTACTTTATAACCAGCTTATATATTTGTACTGTGATACGATTATCTGCTCATCTCATCTAAGCAGGAGTTCCGGCTGCTGCAGCAATTCGTCCACCATTGGATAATATAATTTGTTGTTATCAGATTTCGATATTGTCGTAATCTTATTCCCTGCATCTTTTGAAGATGCTCCGCAATGATAGATCTTTTCCGTTCCGCATTTATAGTCAATAATAATGTATCGGTCGTGAAACTTCCCATCTGTTTTCTAGAAGGACAAATTTACATAAGGATATTCTGTCAAAAATGCCTGGAGTTCTGATAGACGCAGAATATTATTGAGATTATCACTGAAAATGATTATATCAACGTATGTAGGAACACTCTTCAGCATTAGCAGCGTCTTTGGGCCAATGTAATTATCCACTATATAGAGTTTCTTCTTCGCTTTACTGTATATTTCAGCATAGGCAGCATCTGCCTCAAATGTCTGACCCGAATAAATAACGTACTCTATTCCCTTATCGGGCAAAGAAAAACTCTGAATGACTTTTGTGAGATCATCCTTTGTGACCATCTTCTCCTTTATTTCGCTGATATCCTTTGTATTCTCAGAAAGTTGAAGTGATAGCCTGAAAAGATTCGAAGGTTCAACCAGCTGTGGCTCGTTTTGGATATAGTCCTTCATAGCCTTAAATGTACGAATTAATGCTTTGCTCTGGCGTATAGCAAGATCACCCTTAAGCACAGTCATAAGCATATATACACCGCTTTCAGTGAAACACCATGGCAGGTATTTCACGTTACCACCACGACCTTCCTTGTTCAAGGTCAAATTTTTTGACCTTGAAAGTTCATTGATTTCATCCCATGTAAGCTGGAAACGAAAATCCTCATCAAATTTTTCGATATTATTTCTTACCTGCTGATTAAACGCCTTAGTCGAATATCCGTATATTTCAGCTAGGTCTGCCGCAAGCATAACTTTCTGCCCTCGTATCATGTATATTTTTGACTTTAGTGTTTCTACCGTGATTTCCATGGGAACCATATCATAGGTGGTGTTCTTGCTCATATTTTTTCCTCCTGATATTAACTTATAAGCTTCCTGCAATATTCATATACGATTAATTTACTAAAAAGGCGAAAAAAAAAGACGAAGTCAAAGCCAATGTCATTCAGTTAAGAGTGAGGACATATCAAGGTAATCACAGAAATTGTGGTTGCCTTTTTTTTTGATAAAAAGTGAAAAAAGACTTGACAAGAAGAACCGCGGAATTTTTAAACATAATCCGAAGGAATTATAGGAGGGCAATTTTTATGTCTA
>CACYBS010000185.1 GCA_902772725.1 Erysipelothrix rhusiopathiae | reverse complement strand
GCCGCCTCTTTGGAGGCGGTTTTTCAATGAAGCAGCACTATTTTCGGCAAGTTTTAGAGGAATAAAAAAATACGCCGAAAAAAGATTTTTTAATAGAGTTATTCATGCGTTGGCAAATCGTTTATGCACGGGAATTCTCTGCTAATTCAAGAAAGCATTGAAAAAGCAAAGATATAGTGATATTATATATTTGCTGTTAGGGCAACCGCTGGCGGCCACTCACCACATATTATCTTTTGGGCCTTGTGCCCGGAAGGAGGTGAGAGTATGCTTGACAAAGCACTGGCCGCTCTGAAGGCCCTGGGTAAGGCCGCAGCCGTTCTGGCTGTTGTTGCCGAAGCCGGAGTCAAGGTTGTGTCCCTGTTGAAGGGGGACTAACCTGACAGCGGGGGCACATAGCCAGCAGGCTGTGTGCCTTCTTTTATTCAACCAAATAATCCACATTGATTAGCTGTTGTTATTTTGTGTAGAAATTAAGTATCTTAATCAATTGCTGAATCAATCCCAAGTTAGACTCTCTGACCCATTTCAAATCTGCGAGCACAGTCTTTCTATCCTTCGTACATTGCATCATTGAAATCTCACTTCCTCCATGAGAAGCATTGTTTCTATTGTCAACAGCAGCGCTCATCTCATTTCTAAATTGATTTAATAATTCCATAAAGCCGTTATTTTCAGTCATCGTTTTTTTGCAATCAAAACCAATTTCATGTGCAAACCATTCATAAAACCCGGGGATTTCTTCACTTCTTTTTTTCTCTAAGAATTTGACAAAGGACGAGTACATACAAGTAGTATTAACTGATGTTGTTTTTGTGTCTTTATCATATTGAGAATAGAATGCCCAGTCTGATTCTTTGGGAGGCAGATAGCCATATCCCTGATCACTCGGCAGAAAATAACCTGTTCTGGAGTGACGATGTTGTTCTTTTAAGATAGTAGTGTATTTGATCTCGCCAAATTTGAGTTGATTATTTAAATAATTAGCGTATTTCTTCCAAATTAATTCATTGTATGCATTCTCAAATGCCTGATAATATAATGAAGAAATACAGCTATAATCGAACCCTTGATTATCATATTCGGTAGATGCATACTTCCCATATAGTATCTCAGCGGTTGTTAATGAATCAATAGCAGATAAAGGCAATATACTGCTTTTCTCGCCCAATAATGAAAGCATTCTTTCTTTATTGTCATTGAAGTTGTCTTTTTGTTTTTTGCATATATTAATCAAAGCCGTACTTATTATATCGCTAATATCATCAAGCCAATTGGCAAAATACTCCTTATTGTCACAATCAGGAAAACTTCGGATCTCTGATCTTATCTTTGCTTTGGTTTTCAGTATTTCTTCTAAACTTAGACTTTCGATATCTACAATATATTTTTCAATAGACTCCTTTAAAACATCAGAAAAAAGCTGATTTCTATATGCCTCTTCTTGCGTCTCCTGTTCAGTAAGAGTTGAGGAAATGACACCTGCCTTTTCTCTATATTCTAACATATTGATTTCACGCTCATCTAGATGAGAATACACTCTATGAACTAAATAGTCATCAATTCTCAAAAGATCTTTTCTATATTGCTCAATACTATCCTTGTTCTTGATTTTTACTCCAGCATGCTTATTGGTCAGAATGATTCTTAGAGCTTCACAGTACAAATAAATAATGTTTAAAGATACAATAATTTGTTGTGCTATAGCCTCGTCTTCAAGCCGTTTGATTTTTTCTTCTGCAATCTTTGCTTGATCAAGTACTTCCTTCTTTCCAAGCCGAGGATTCTTTCCATCAGCTATACTCTCTATTAATTCGTCATAAGCTCCACTTTTAACAAAATAATCCACTTCTTCTTTTATTGAATTATAATAGCGATCAGAAACATCTACTGTTTCACGAGCTATTCTCTGTACTGTTACATTATCTGATTGTATTTTATAAAAGGACAGGCGATCAATTGTTTGTTTATTATCATTGAGAAATCTTGATACCACTGTATAAAAATCAAAGATCATTTCTTCAATTGATACCCATTCATTATTCTCACCGCCAAGATTCTTCTTTATACATATTAAGGCTGTAGAAAAGAATTTTGCCGCAGTATCTTTGCTTGGCTTAAGCCTAAATTGATGAAACATCATGAAAAAATAATTATACGTCACCGGCTTCATTACTAGCAAAAACAAACTGGGATTCATTCTAAAGGGGGAGTCTTCATTGATACATATATATGTATAACAAGAAGCGTCTTGAATTCTCTCATTAACGGCATCAAAAACAGGGAGAAGAAAATACTCTTTCCCATTGAGGGCATATCGGCACTTTTCAATGCCAGTAATAATGAAGTTATAATCATATATGGCATTCAGTTTTTCCTTTGGAGAAACAGCAGTGCAAATCCGTTTAATAACATCAAATTCCTTTTTTGACAAGTCATTTACTATCTGAATAAAAAGATTCCATTCATTTTCTGTTTTTTTTGCAACAGCTTTTGCTGTTTTTCTTTCTTCCACGATCATAGAATACAGGGCAGTCCTTTTTTCAAATAAGCCTTTTATTCCATCGGATTCTACTCTGGTTAGTGGCCTTAAATATTTGCTTCTTTGACCATTCCTATTATCCGTTAAGATTATATCAATTATGGGAGAATTTGGCGTTAACGCATCAATACTGATTGTTTGATTAGTGCTTAATTCCATTGCTTGGGCAAGATTCAACAGATAAACCCAAGTATAAACATTTACTATAGCATTATTATCAGTTTTCTCAGAATTAAGTTTCTTGTCCATATAGTATAAGTAAGCTCCATACCACAAAACCTTATCTAATGGAGTAATTACTGGAATTATACTATTTGCCTCCAATAATGATCCATTAGCATTTAAACAGTCTTCTTCACATTTTGAATTAATAAGACAATTAATCTCAGTCAGATAGAACTCTGGACGCTGCATCATATCCAGTTCATTTGTTTTTTCATATAAGAATTTTATTAGAGTATAGAAAAAGTCAGGGTTTTGACGAAGTAGTGTTATTCCAGGTTCCGCTAAGCTCTTAAAATCAATTATACATTCTTGTTTGATAGAAACCGGATGTAATTCTTCTGTTGGAAAATGACCATTCATTATTCTCTTGTTTACTTCATTATCAAGAATGTCCATTGCTATTAATCCTTCCTTTAATACTTGAAAAGGCACATAATCCGAAGATTATGTGCCCTGGCGCTCAGAAACTCAGTGCTTACCCTTGCAGGCAATCACGCAGTCTCTGGTGGCATCAATCGCATGGATTGATACCCGTTCTGCCGCTGCGCCATCCATCTTCCAGGCGAAGATGATAGCGGCGATAGAAGCACCAAGGGCAACCACAGTCTTCCAACCGAAATCGAAAGAACTCATCGCTCTACCTCCTTTCTCGGAGTTTTGAACTCCGGAATAATATACGGTAGAACTAGTTGCCCTCCCCACTTTCGTGGTAAAACTATTATAGCATATTACTTGATGTCGGACAAGATATGGTATTTGTATTTTTTTCGTAATAACACAGCAGGATTCGCAAAAAATACGTCGTATATATTGATGCTTTTTGTTTTTTG
>CACYBS010000184.1 GCA_902772725.1 Erysipelothrix rhusiopathiae | reverse complement strand
GGGATTACCACAATTAGGGCATATTTCTTCATTTGGATTTAGGTTGTTTCCACATTCACTACAGACAAGTCCTTTTTCAATAGGACATCCACAATTGGGGCACATTTCTGCTTTGTCTGAAACGTCATGTCCGCATTCTTTACATTTTATTAGTGCCATTTTACTATACCTTTAAAAAACTTACTCAAATCCCCAAAATTCAACCTCTGAGATACAAAGGTCATTCCATTTCTCACCTGTGTAGTAGCCACCATTTAATTGAGTGCTAAAGTTCATACCTATCTGTTTAATGTCATTATTGCCATCTAAATCTAATGGTATTTCTAACCGTTGAGGTGTAGGTTTATCTCTTAATGAGCCATCAAACAAAACAGTCTCTCTATCTTCTTCATCCTTTACAAGACTGTAAAAAACAATCTTTGCAGCCCTTGTGTTGTTCTTATAAGAATTTTCATTCTTGCAATACCCATTTCGTATAATAATATGAGATAGTTTCTTGCAATTCACTGTAAACATTGGGCCATACAACATATCACAGTCATAAATGCCTTCATTATCCAAATTAACTGCCCATGCTGTCGTACTATCACCATCACACAGATTTTTTGCCTCGTAGTTATTGCCTGCTTGTGGTGCTAAACTATTGCTATATTCAACATTAACAATTTTAAGCAACTTTGCATTACTTCTGTCAAACTCATTAGTTTCATTGACATTGCCCGCTTCTGCTGTTTCCACATTGGTAGCATCTTTATTTGTCTCATCCCCTTTATTAAGGAATAAGAAAGCACCACACCCCAAAAGAGCCAACAGTACAATAGCAATTATAATTTTTGTTTTACCGCTTTTCTTTTCTTCTACAATGGCTATTTTGTTGCCACAATTAGGACATTTTGTTGCCTTATCAGACACCATTTGCCCACATTCTGAACACTTGATTAATGCCATAACTGAACGATTTAATGTTATACTATTATATTCCTATTTCTCTTAAAACTTGAACGACTACACGCCTTTTATAAGCATAATCTTCGTACTTTGACGAATTGCCTTGACTACGATAATAGTTCATCAATTCCGAAAGTTCGTCAGGTAGATTTTGCTTGATATACATTAGCGTTGCAGGATTCATCCGTCCCGATGATACCATTGCATTTAATTCATTTATATCATCTTGCACTTTCCTCTCTAAACGTTGAATTCTGTTATCGACATTTGAATTTCCATAAGAGGAAAAACTATTATTGCTTGACGATGCCCTATTAAAATAAGTTGTTTCATCTGCCATTAACCTTTGTGAGTTTCTATCTAATATGATATAATCGCTCATTCCATTATGACGATTATAAACCAAATGCCCATCCTCTATCACATAAGAGCCATTATAAACAAGGTTTCCGTCCATATAAACGGCTATGTTATCATCACTAATTACGACTTTAGACGTTCCATATGAAGAAGAATATACCCATGTACCTTGAATCCAATCAGGCTTCATGGCTGCAATCCTTCGTGCTTCTTCGGCTTGCTGTTCTTCTTGCTGTTGCTTTTCATAAGCCAACAACTTTTCAAAATCCGATTGTGAGAAGGTCGTGTTTCCCAATTTGTCAATGAAGCCATATACGGATTTTTCATCACCGCAGTAGAGATAAGCGAGAGCCACCCCCTCAGAAAAATCATCTATGTATGAATACTTTGCTTCGATTTTGACATTTCCCAATGAATCTTTTACACCATATTTCCCATTTTCATAGAAGGTTTGATAGCCTGTTTGTGCAACATTTTCACTTTCGGAGTGTTGAGGCTCATCAACCTTTTGCCCCTTTCTGTTAATCCACAAATCATGCCGTTCTTTGTCATAGACCATACATGAACCATCCTTAAAAATGATGGGGAAATAACCACCTCCACCTTGTGCTGAATCACCGAAAAAACCATCTATAACAATATTATTTTTCTTGTCAATAAAGGCTATCGGCATATCATCACCTTCTAAATAGACACAAGCAAGACCTTCTGAGAAATCACATGCTCCTGCATATTTGCAGGGTATCACTTCTTCACCTTTTGAGTTAATGTAGCCCCATTTGTCGTTTTTACAGACTGCCGAAAGACCTTCGTGGAAATTTGATACTGCGTCATAACGGTGTACTGCCTCACTTAATTCTGCTGTTATCTCAACATCTCCTCTTCGCTCATCGATACTTCCCATCAATTGCCATATTCCGTAAGTACCACCTAACACAAATAGTAATATAACAAGAAACAGAATGGGCTTTTTCCAATTAAAACCATTCTTTGATTTGATGGGATTACCACACTTAGGACATGATTTGTCTGATGGACTTACCGAATTGCCACATTCATCACAAACAAGCCCTTTTTCTATGGGGCAACCGCAATTAGGACAAGCTGAGGCTTTGTCTGAGACCTCATGCCCACATTCTTTACATTTTATTAGTGCCATAATTATTAATGACTTGAGAAATCGACATACTTCCTTCCATCCTCATAAAATATAGTGCCTTCTTTTACCTCACATTGCACAAGTGCTTCTTTACCATTCTTATC
>CACYBS010000183.1 GCA_902772725.1 Erysipelothrix rhusiopathiae | reverse complement strand
CAAATATGGATAGACGATACCACACGAGTCATATTTGCATGGAATCTGTTCCTTTATTTTTCTATTGATAAAGCCCCATTTCCCATTCTTCTTAACAGCAGCCAGTCCATTATTGAACGCTCGGAAACCGTCAAAAATAGATTCTTCACCATAGCCATGAATCAGAAGAAATTTATCTATAACAAACCAATGCTCACCATCAGGCGAGATGCCAGCGAATCCCTCATTGAAATAGGTGGTTTCAGTAATGGCCACATTGTCAGGAAGAACTTGGATAATATCTCTACTTCTACTCAGCGAATCTAATTGGTATTCAGACAATCCTTTAAGTGATTCTAAGCAGTTACCATACTTGTCAAAATAGAAGAAATTTTTAACACCCCTTATCTTCCATAAAAAGTCGTGCAGTGCTACAGTAATCCCATCTCTCGAATAACCATAGTACTTAAAAACAAAATCTAGTTCCTTAATTTCGTTGCCACGATTATTCACTAAGAAACGAGGTTCACTATATTTTTCTATTTTTACAGTTGTATCTCCTAATTCTATCGATTCTTCATGAATGACTTTGTAAGTACCAATGCCTCTATTAGATAAGCATCGAGTTAACGTCTCATATTTGAATTCAGTTACATTATTACCTAAAGTGTCTATATAGGCACATCTCAATTTTGACGGATTTATACACGCCCCATTAGTGAATATCGGATCTGCAACAGCATCTCTGACTACAGCCACCCCCTCACTGAATGGTTCAGAATAATAATACATAGGTGGAATAACTATATTCCCTTTCGTATCGATGTATCCATTCTTCCAAGTTGTTGTGTCGTAAAACATGGCACGTCTATTACGGAAAGAATTCCTATATAGTGCATTGCTGCAATCGTCCATATCATTAGTTACATCTCCAATTACGTCCATGTTAACATAACTGATGAATTTAGGTTCTATCACAAAATCCCCAGACTTGTCAATATAACCATACTTAGCATACATTCGATATACATTTATTATAGAATCTCTTTCTCCCACCTCGTATGCCATAGAATCTGGTACTTCGCGATATATGGTGTCAACAACCGCCATCGCCAGCCCATCATGGAAAGTTGATACCCACAAGAATTCCGGCTCAATTATTCTATTTCCAACAGAGTCAATATATCCATATAATCCATTCTCTCGAATAGGATACAGGTATCCATCAAATTGCTTTTTCTTATCACATGATACTATCATCAACACAGCACATGAGATGAAGAATAGCCTGTATATATAAAGCCTTAATTCTTTCATAAACGAGAATGTTTTTCCTTTAAAGTCCCATTTGTCGTTTAAGCATATTCATAAGAAACTCCTTTCGCCTTATTTCAGCATCCTTTTCCTGCCTGGTTGCGTTTGGATAACTTTCAATGTTCCGTTTCGTTGATGCAAGCAGAAAGTCCATCGCTTCACGTGCCTGCTCTTTTGTCACATATTGTCCCCCTATAAGTGAACCCATAAACTGAGCTGCACCATTTGCATGCTCAGCCATCTCAGCATTATGCTTTAATATTTCTCTTTCGTCAATCATACGCTCTTCGTTATTAATAATTCTATTCACTATTGGTTGCTAGAAATTTCATCAAAACCATTCCTTGCCAAATCATTAACTCCTTCAAAAAAACGGTAGAGTTGTATAATCCTTTTATACAAAATATCTACATCAATAAATGGCTTCTTTATTTCACGGTTAAGAATTTGCTTTGTTAGACAACTTCCATATCTAAACAATTCACCGTTGCTATCATAACCATTTAATTCAATGATTAATCTTTCTACATATTTAACTTCGGGGTCATATTTGTCAAAATACAGTTTTAAGTTATTCCATAATAGAGTTAAATTGTGTCCTTCCAAATTAGACTCACCAGAATAAGCCATTCTCCTTCTTGATCTGAAAAACAAAATGGAATCTTTCATTGTTAATTCCAAATACTGCCTAAGACAAAAAAGTGCTGGAAAAATATAACATTCTCGTAAAAAACTATTTTTTGATAACCGAATAATAGTAATCATTAAAGCACTTGCGTTGGCATATCCGTTTTGAATAAACATATCACTATCTAAGCAATATGAAGAATCTTCATCGCGCTTAACGAATAGTGTGTCGTCATTATTAAGAGGCCTCATAACATTTCCTAAAGAATCAATATCCTTTTGGGACAACAAAAATAATTCCTTTTCAAGTTGTTTCTTTACAGCATCTTTATAACGTCGCTTTAATTGGTATCCAATTTTACGCTTCTTCTTATGATATTTCTTTCTTTTCTTCATAAACTATATTCATATAATTGGGAATTAGCTTTAGAAATACATTTTTCGTACCTTTAGGCACGCATATCTTCTTTAGCTTAGGACAGTCTTCGAAGACTTTATCTCCGACATAAGATATAGAACTAGGTAACGTTATTTCTTCCAAGGAGTAACAAGTAGCAAAAGCGGCATATTCAATATGGGTTACACCTTCTGGAATAACTACACTATTTAATGATTTAGCACCATCGAAAGCACTCCTGCCAATCTTTTTGATGGACTTGGGCAACTCAATATGACTTAATTTCGAGCAGAAGAAAAAAGTCTCGTCTTTAATTTCGCTTATATTAGGAGGTAAAGATACTGATTCTAATGAACTGCAATTCCAAAAAGCACCTGCGTCTATTCTATTGACAGAATTAGGAATTAACAATTTCGTTATACCAGCTTTCCAAAATGCATTATATCCAATGGTCTTTAATTGTTTAGGCAACTCTATTTCACCTATACTGCAAATAGTAAATGCGTAAGCACCTATTTCGCGTAGTGAATCTGGTAATAGTACCTTCTGAAGTTTATAACATCCTTCAAAGGTCCTATCTTCTATTTTTGTTATTCCTTTTGGAATTATTATTTCTCGCAATGAAGAGCAACTGTCAAAACAACCTTTCCCAATGGATTTGACACTGTTTGGTATTTCTATTTTTTCCAAATTCCAACAAGAATCAAAGGCATGCGCACCAATAAACTCAACTGATGTTGGAATTTGAACCTCTTGTAATTCCGTACACCCCTTAAATGTTTGATCAGCGATAACTCTAGTGCCAACTTTAATGCTATACTCTTTAATTTTTGGACATTTTAAAAGTCGCTTCTTGTCCTTACTATAGATTGCGCCAAATTCGTCAGTCCATGATTTTCTCAAATCATCATCTGTGCACTTGGTAGAAAGCTCTACTTCATTCTCTATTAGTTTGTCTCTATACTTAGGAAGTAATCTTTCAAATTTCATCTTGGTTCCTATTGGAACTATTATAGAACAAAGGCTGTCACAACCAAAGAATACATCCTTTCCAAAGATTATGTTACTATTAAGAATCGTTACACTTTTAAGGTTCTTGCAGTTATTAAAGGCCCAATTGTCTATTCTTTCTATAGACTTTGGAATAACAATGTGATTTAGGCTTGTACACCAATCAAATAGACACTCTTCAATAACTCTAATTGAACTCGAGATTTCTACGCTTTGTAGTTTGTCGCAGTAGCGGAATGCTCCTTCTCCAATAGCTATAACGGAACTTGGTATGATAATATGTCTTAAACTTTTACAGTCGGAAAAGGCATTGTAACCTATGTTAGTTACAGAACTTGGGATGTCTATTTTAGTTAAGTTTGTGCAGTCAGAAAAAGCATAACTACATATTTCTATTGTTTCGTCATTAATTGTGTATTCCTCAATGTCGCAACCATTTAGAAGCCTTTTTCTTTTGTCATCATAGATGGTCCCAAACTCATCTATAGTTATAAGTGACAGGTCTAATTCCAATAGTTCGTCCGAGTATTTTGGCAGTAATTCGTTGAATTTTTTTTGAGTGCCTAATGGTACAAATACGTGCCGCAAAGAAAAAGTAGAACCCCATAAAGCTCCTTCTGCCATTCTTTCAATCGAAGAAGGTAAGAATATACTCTTGGGAGAATTTGCCCAAAATGCAAACGCTCCAATTTCTGTTGTTTTTTCATCAACAAATAAGAAAGGTGTTTTTCCAAAATACGAGATAAGCAATTGTGGGGATTTTCTATAAAATGAATTGTTTTTTGTAAAGAAGAATGGAGACTTGCTAATAATCTCTACATTTTTTTTGCATAGTAAGTTCATTTCAATAAAAGGATTTTCTCCAATAAATGAAACTGTCTCCGGTATCACAATTTGCAAAACATCTTCACAGCCATAGAATGCGAAACTATCGATTTTCTCGACACCATATGGGATGACAATTCTTGAATTTTTACTAAAACAGGTAATCAATCTTTTCTTATCAGACGTATACAAAACATCGTCTTCAACAATAAAGTAAGGAGATTTGTTTTCAATATTTACTAAATCTGCTCGAAATGGATTTCTACCTATAAAACGGACAGTAGATGGTATTGTAACTTTGCCGCTAATCATCACCCCTTCTATCTCATCCCATATACCATTCAGAGAATCATCACATATGGCTTCAGTCCCTTCTAGTATCTCATAATCAGGCAAATAGGTACTAACGATACCGAGTAACCTCTTCTTGTCTTTACTATATACAACCCCATATTCATCTTTCCATGAATCTACCCAGTCATCTTCTGTTACCTTTGTACTTATGGTTCCTTTTGTAGGGACTTGGGGTATATTCAGATTTAATAGCCTACAGGAAATTAGTGCTAAACTATTTAAAGAGGAAGAAAGTATAAATATAGATATAAGAGTTGCAAGCTCTTTATCTTGCATTAGAGTTTTTAATGCATCTATCAATAGACTATCTGATAGATTGCGATAGTCTTTTTCTGAGAACAATAACCTGTTGGTTGCGCCATAAAGTTCTATTAAATCAGAATTAAGAGAAATGGCTTTCAACGAAAGTAGAATTGACACCAATGGGAAGTCATCAATATGCTCATCGAAATCATTCTCTGTCCTTAATGGATGCCGGAAATCGGGAGAACCAAGCTCGCGAGCCTTTTGACCTTTCATGGCAGGAACATACATGCCATCGTAATCCACAAGGACTAATGAGCCATTTTCACGAACAAGAATATTGTCTGGCTTCAAGTCACCATGAGCAAAGGGCTGGGGAATGAGCCACTGGGCCAACTGGCTGAAGCGGTAGGCCAGCATCTCCAAGGCATATTTGTCATCCAGGTTCTCACGAAGGTATTTATCCAAGGTCTTGCCCTCTATCCAATCCATCTGCAAAACAGGGAATTCCGTTTCGTCAGTCTGATTAGTATCCACAAACAGTTCTTTCTCCAAATAACGAATCGAAACAAGATAAGGCGAATCGACATCTTTCAACTCCTCCGCTATCTGGTGATATGCCTCAGTCCGTCCCTCCTGTTCTTTGGTAAAACACTTCACGGCATAGAGCATTCCGGTCTGTTCGTCTTTCATCTTAAAGACCACAGCGAAATTACCGCTTGTCATTACAGGCTGACCATCCTCTCCAAGTACAGGTCTAAGATGGGTCAACTCCTCGAAGTTGTTTTCAGCCGACTTGATGGTTTCTATGTATTCTGATATAAGTGGATAGTTCATAAAAGTATATATTTCTCCTACAAAGGTAAAACATTATTTTAAAATGTGCAGTGT
>CACYBS010000182.1 GCA_902772725.1 Erysipelothrix rhusiopathiae | reverse complement strand
TTAAAAGCATAGCTAAAGTAACAGTAGATGGAGTGGGGGCTGTAGTGGAGGCAGCAGCTGTTGCTGTTAACCCTGCTGGAGGTGTAATTGTTGTTATCATCCAGAGCATTGTTGATGAGGTGATTGATAATCATAAAGAAAGAAATAATGGTCAGGTTTTTAAACTTAATAAAGCCATATTGGAGAAGAAAAAGTCTGAAATATTTGGAATTGACGATATCCCTGAAGAGCAAATAGATCTCTATTTTGATCAAATATGCAAAGAGTTAGGTAATTGGCGGTTTGATGTTACAGAAAACATTCGGCATTATCATTATTTGGATAAATGTGCCCAGGATATTGCAGAAAGAATCAATCCATCAGAAGAACGCCTGGTATTGTATACCAGGCGGACATTAGGAATTATCGTTGATGAGTGCAGAAAAACTCGAGTGTATTTTGACGCGTTAGAGAGTGTAATGCGTGAAATATATGATCAGTTTTATCAACGTAATAAAAGCTCAGATATGAATTTGCTTAAGCTGGAAGAGTGCCTTTACCGCTATAAAGGTTGTATTGATGACGTTATCAGAAAGTATGATTCAAACCCGCATAGACCCAAAAACTGTAGCATTTCATTTGTGCAGGATGAATTGATCTTTAATGAGTATGAAGGATTTATTGCTAATGACTGTTTCGGCGGTCAAAAAAAAGAATTTGATCGTTTGTTTTCTGATTTAATAAAAAATGATCGAAAAAACACGCATTTTTATCAAAGCAAGAAAAGTGATATAGGACGGCTGCTTAATAGTTCATCCCAAAAATATGCAGAAATCAGTAAAAGGATAGCAATAGTACAACAGGAACTGCTAAAGAAAAATCCGGGGAAAGCCGGAGAGATCAATCGTGTTTTTGCAAAAATGAATGGTCTTGATCTTAACAATTGTTTCTTGATTTCAGGATACTATGGAGCCGGAAAGACAAAGCTGGCTTATGAGCTGGCAAAGAATAATCTCGAAGTTATTCATGTTTTCTTATCATCAAATGAAAATCTCGAAAATCAGTTAAAGGATTCATTGAATGTAATATTTGGCGAAACTGAAACAGCAAAAACACTCCTGAACAAATACAGAGATCTTCAATTTGTATTTGTGGTAGACGACTTACAGCGGGGCTTTTTGTCGGGCAATGATATCTACGAAATATTCAGGTTTATCGAAGAGTTTTATCAGAGAAATGTTAAGTGGCTTTTATTAATACAAACAGATTTTGTAAATTGGTTTCAGGACATAATCAAAGAATATGAAGAGAATAATGGAAAGATTATTAACGCTTGGAAATGGTCAGGAGAATTCAGTACTTTTGTATTATATGGCTGGTTAAAAATAGACCAGAGATATAAGCATATTAAAGCTATGGATCAAATGCTTCTGGAAAGCACGGACGTATTACCCGGCTGGATCGAAGAAGTAAGATTACGGAATTATTTTACTCCGCTATTCATCAGGATAGTGCTTTCATTCAAAGACCATGATGAATTATATTTGAAGCCCGATATATCTTATCCGAAATTCTGTAAGTATTACTATGGAATACTCGCAAGGCACAATGACTATGTGAAGATGTCTGTTGATGGAATATCCGAAATTTGCAGAAAAAAATTGGTTAATGAGATTATTGTTCCAAATGACTTCAATGAAACTAAACGCATCGATACTTGTAAAACAAAGAATATTGAAATAAAGGATATTGAAGCATTAGTTAATAATGGACTTCTTGAGGCACAAAAAAGGGAAGAACGGGGAGAACATGGATCGATAACACATAAGTATTGTGGAACTCCCGACATTATCTGGTTTTATAGAATTGCTTCAGTTGAAGTTGACAAAGCAGCTGATCCTGCACAGAAAGTAAATAGAATCTATAACCAAAACATCGAGCAAGATGATAAACGACTTGTAGAAAAGTCAAGTTTTATTTTTAGTGTCTGCTCCATGATGGTGCTGCTTATGGAGGAAAAGATAGCCGGGGAGAAGGATAAAGAAGGGTGCATTAAATGCATAAAAGAAATCCTGATGAGCCGGCATTCACAAGCAGCTAATGATATACTTAAAAAATCAGTGTCCAGTATACGAAACAGTATTGTCGATTGGCTTGTAACTAATGACAAAGGAGAAGAAACCGGCTTGCAG
>CACYBS010000181.1 GCA_902772725.1 Erysipelothrix rhusiopathiae | reverse complement strand
TGTTTCGAGAGCGTAAGAACTTTATGGAAATATGAAAAAGGGGAACTGGTTTGTTGTAGTTTTGCTAGTGCTTTATCCATGTTTCATATTGGCAGGTAATTATTCATTCGAGACCTGGGCAAAAAATGGAACAGGTCATCAAAGTGCTGCAAATTATGGACGTTACTTGTTTTTGGTGAAGAATGAATTGTCTTCGATTTCTCTATATGACTTAGAAGGGAAAAAGTTGCTTTATACTTTGTCTTTATCACCACGTGATGAAAGACGAGGAAGTACTGTTGTTTATCATTGTAATCAGTGTTGTTTTGGAAAGGAGAAACTGAAGGATGGAGATATGTTTCCATTGCTTTATATTAGCCAACGGAGTCCGAAAGCCAGAACTGGTGCTTTTTTAGATGTTCTGAGAATTGTACCTTTCATGAGTAAAAGCGGAATTATCGATTCTTTCCGTGTTGAGCAGGTTCAAAAGATTTCTTTTCCTGTAATGACAGATGATAATAGTATGGGAAATCCCAATGCTGTAATTGATGTTACGAATGGTTATCTTTACACATATAGCCGAAACAACAGGTCGGGAGCTTCCAATTATCATCAAGCCGTTATAACTAAATTTCCGCTTCCTTCACTTCGAGACAAGTATGGTAAAATACAATCGGATATTAAATTGAATGATTATGACATCTTGGAATCGTTTAATTGTGGTTTCAGTTTGTTGAATGCCCAAGGAGGGTTTTATCATAATGGAATGATTTATTTTGTCCAGGGTTACCCGAGCAAGAATGAGAAGTTAAATTATGTATTTTTCCGCCAAATAGATTTGAAGAAGCGAAGGTTGACAAGAACTGTAGATATGTTAAGTAATGGTTTTAAGACAGAACCTGAAGGGTGTTGGTTTTATAAAGGTTTTGTCATGATTGGGGGCAATGGAAAAAAAATATATAAACTTACAGGCAGGAGTTATAAGGTAAAATGAAAAGAGTATTAGTAGTCGGAGGCGCAAATGGCATCGGTCTGTCCATCGCAAAAATACTTACTGCGAAGGAGGATACAAAGAAGGTCTATATCGTAGATAAACAGCCACTATCACCAGAGTATCACGAAGAGAAGATAGAGAGTTTTTTATTTGACTTGACAAGTGACGATTATTCCTTATTTGACCGTTTTACAGATATTGACGGTTTAGTAATAACAGCAGGGTTTGGGAAATTAGCTCTTTTCGAGGATATAGATGAGAGTATAATACCTATCTATTTTAAAGTTAATACTATTGGGGTTATTCGTGTAATCAAGCATTTTTATGACAAAATACGATCAATGGAGGATTTCTATTGTGGAGTGATGGTAAGCATTGCGGGTTTTATGTCTTCACCATTCTTTTCACTATATGGGGCAACAAAGGCAGCTTTGAAGATATTTATTGAAAGTATTAATGTGGAGTTGGAGAAAGCTGGCACTTCAAATAGAATTCTAAATGTTTCACCTGGTAGTATAAAAGGAACGAGTTTCAATCAAGGAAAAACAGATTTGGCCTTGACATCTTCTTTAGCTCAAGAAATCATTAATCATATCGTTAATAAGGATGATTTATTTATTCCTCAATACGAAGAGGTTTTTAAGAATGTTCTAGAACGTTACCATACCGATTTCAGGGCAGAGGGGTTGCATAGCTATGAATACAAAATTGAAAGCGGAAGATTATAATACACTATGGCATCACTTAGTTTAATTAATAGGATAAAGTATAGTAAAACGTTATTTTCATTATATAACTTCATTGGAAGTAATGCTATTTTATTATTGAAATTCTTCGTGAAAACAGATGATAGACTAATCGTCTTTGCATCGTTTGGGGGAAGAAAATATGATGACAGTCCGAAAGCGATTTACGAAGCGATGCTTTCAGACCATCGTTTTGATAATTATCAGTTTGTCTGGTCTTTCATGCAGCCCAACAAATACGAATTGCCCAAAGGTGAAAAACTGAAGATAGACACCTTTTCATATTACAAAACGCTGTTACGCGCAAGAGTTTGGGTAACCAACAGCAGCATGACACGAGGATTATACTTTTCCGGTGTAAACACTTTTGTTCTTAACACTTGGCATGGTTCGGCTATAAAAAGGATGGGAGTTGATATCAATCAAGGGAATAAGTCATTTAGCCTAAAAAAGAAGAGAGTTAATAATTCCATAATGTTGGCACAAGGTCAATATGATGTGGCTATTTTTTCCAAGGCATTCAATAGACCCGTAAGTGGCTTTCGGGTTACTGGCTTACCTCGTAATGACGTTTTGGCTCATGTTACCTCTGAAGATCAGTTAAAGGCTAAGCTCAAGCTAAATATTCCAGCTGATAAAAAAGCGATACTCTATGCCCCTACCTTTCGAGAGTATGAGAAGGATGGAAATAGCAATTGCGTTTTGATTCCACCCATGGATTTGAAGAAATGGGAAGCTATGCTTGCGAAGGATTACGTATTGTTGTTCCGTGCTCATTATGAGATTGTAAAAGTAATGGGTATAGAAGATAGTGAGTTTTTAAGGAATGTGTCTTCGTACCCAGATTTAAATGAGCTAATAATTGCATCGGACATCTTGATCTCAGATTACTCTAGCATTTTCTTTGACTATGCGATACAAGGTAAACCTATGTTGTGTTTCACTTATGATTATGAACGATATAATCGTGAAAGAGGTATGTATTTTGACATACGAGATGAACTAATCTGTAGAATAGATAACGAGGATGATCTTCTTGAAGAAATTGTTTCGATGGATGAGACAAAACGTAGGTCTATATCTCGGGATTTTCGTGACAAATATGTCGAAGTATATGGTAAAGCATCTCAGCGATGCCTTGATATTATTTACGATGTAATATCAGATTCTGCAAAGCTCTGAATTCCTAATAGAAGTAGCCAGTCGACAGTATCTGGATATCTTGTATAAATGTTAAATGGAAATAAAATAAGTAGTGGTAAATAAGAAGCACATACTTATTGAATAATACGTCTTTCAGATTCGTGAATTATAATACAATCCAAACTCTTTTCGTTGATCTTATCCAGATTGCTATTGGATGTCGCAAATCGTTGCAGCGAATACCAACTGATGACGAATGGCGGCAGTTATTGCAAATGTCTCAGGAGCAAGCGGTTGTCGGTGTCTGTTTAGCTGGGGTAGGGAGGCTTAAGTTGCTAGGGATTAGTCCACCAGATGATGTGAGTTTGGATTGGTCATGGCAGGCCGTGAAGATACAGGATCGTAATGTACAAATGAACCAATGGTCAAGGTTTCTTTGTAGGCGGATTGAAGAGGATGGTTTTAAGTGCTGTGTGTTGAAAGGACAAAGTCTTGCCAGACTGTATGATTACAAAGAGGTTGTAAGAAATACCGATATTGTTAATGCCACAAGTTGCAGAGATGTTGACAATAAACACAATAGTTTAGCCATGTTGCGACAACCT
>CACYBS010000180.1 GCA_902772725.1 Erysipelothrix rhusiopathiae | reverse complement strand
TTCAAAAGGGAAGATGTTGGAAGTCAATACCGGAGCAATCGCCAGAGGATATCGTAAGACTCCGTATCCGGAAAAACATCTTCTACAGTACATCTATGAAAAAGGCGGAAAGATCATGTTGAACAGTGATTGCCATAATCGCTTTAAGTTAGATTGTGATTATGAAAATTCTATGAATATGATCAAACAATGCGGCTTTAAAACCATGATGACATTCACGGATGAAGGCTTTAAGGAATTACCGATAGAAGAGTTTACTATCTAAGACATAAGAAGTGACAACGGATAAACAGCTGTCACTTTTTTATATTCTTATGCTTTAGTTAACTATATATTTGATAGAATATAACCATAGATATTAAGTACAGTTTATATTATGTAAACAATAATAATTCGAGGTAAACATTATGACATCTAAACAATTTGATGTTGTCTGTGTCGGTATTGCCACATGGGATACTCTTCTAACCGGTATCAGTAAAGATTTCATGGAAATTGACGGAATACTGGCGACAGACTATTTGGCTTGTTCAGGTGGAGATGCGGTGAATGCAGCCATCAACATGGCTCGTTTAGGAACGTCTGTTACCCTTTGTGCCCTGCTTGGAGAAGATACAGCCGGCGATATGGTCATAAACGAACTAAAAAATAATGGCGTTGATACGACCTATCTTACAAGAAAAACGGATGTTCATACATCTTCTCCGGTATTACTTGTAGACGAACAAGGGGAGCGGCATATCATACGAGTTCCACAAAACGGCAATCAATATTTTACGAAAGATATGATTTCCGAAGAAGTATTGCACAAATCATCACACCTTCATTTTGCGAGCGCCAACATGCTCCACAGACTGGATGGAAAACCGTTAGGAGAACTTTTTAGGAAAGCCCATGCGTTAGGGCTTACGACATCGATGGATGCTTCCTATGACCGAAACGGGAAGTGGATGGAAAACATTGAAGATGCCTTACAAAACTGCGATATCTTCATTCCAAGTCTTCAGGAAGCCTCGGTATATGCCGGAACGGATGACTTAGATGAAATCTGTAATTTCTTCTCAAAGTATCCGCTGCAGTGTTTTGGCATCAAGCTGGGCGAAAAGGGAGTGTTGTTGACAGATTTTAAGGAAACGATACAGCTGGACACGTTATATAAGGGCAAACCGGTCGATACCACCGGTGCAGGAGATGCCTTTTTAGCCGGCTTTGTCGCTGCGTGGTTACGCGGTTATGACATGGAATCCTGTGGTTATTTCGGGTCTGCTCAATCGTATTCGGTACTGCAGGCTCCGGGTGCCTCCGTTTCAGCAGGAAAATTGAGCGATGCTATGGAATTATTGGAAAGAAATGGAATCCAACTAAAAAAGAGGGATGCATATGAAACGCAATGATGCTTATAGAATGCTGGCCAACATGGAGCTGGCCATTGGGAATGGTTTTAACCACTTTATTATGAATCGTGGCAGCTTCACATACAACCGCATATATACGTGGAGAAGAACACTGAAAAGAGTCGGATATGAACCGAGAATGGATGGATTTACATTAGTTTATATCGATCCCAGAACCAAAAAATTTTATTCCCTGGATGTGAAAGAAGAAAAATCTGTCTTCCGCATTTCGATGCGTCCGTGCAGCCCTGAAATCAACCGCTTTTGGATCAGCCTTCCTTCCGATTCTAAAGAGCATTTCTACGGAACAGGAGAAACCTATTCCACGTTAGATTTAAAAGGGGTAAAGGCACGTATCTTTGTGGCAGAACACCAAAACACAAACAGAATTTCTCGAAAGATTATTCGTGAGCGAGTGCGGGGAACCGATCCGGACAAGATTCACCGCTTTTCCCAATATGAGTCTTATTATGTGCAGCCAACCGTCGTATCCGATAAAAAATACTGCATCCATGCCGACAGTGTGCGTTATATGTCCTTTAACTTTCGCCATGCACCGCGCACAATCATGCAGTTTCAGGAAAGACCTTCCTTCTCATTGATGTATGGAAACAGCTATGAAGCTCTGTCTAAATTACTCAATAAAGAGTTAGGAAGCTATGGAGCTTTACCGGATTGGATTTACGATGGTTCTATTTTGGCAATCCAGGAGGGCTCGGACGCCGTTGATAAAAGACTTCAAAAAGCACTTGATGCCGGCATCAAGGTTAACGGTGTCTGGTCCCAGGACTGGTGTGGATGTCGCCGCACCGGATTTGGTTATCAGGTGATGTGGAATTGGGAGGCAGATGAAACGCTGTATCCAAATTTAAAGGAAAAGATTCAGGAGTGGAACGCCAAAGGAGTTCATTTCCTTGGTTATATCAATCCATTTATGGCTATTGAAAAACCATTATATCAATATGCTTCCAAACACGGGTATTGTGTTAAGGACAAGAAGGGGAAAGACTATTTAGTCACAATCACAACTTTCCCGGCTGCCATGATCGATTTCACCAATCCGGAAGCTTATGAGTGGTATAAGGGGTTGATCAAGAAAAATATGATCGGCATCGGTATGTCAGGATGGATGGCTGATTTTGGAGAATACTTACCTACGGATTGTGTTCTTTACAGCGGACAGAATCCTGAAGATATGCATAACCAATGGCCTGCCATATGGGCCCGTTTAAATAAAGAGGCAATTGAAGAGACAAACACAAAAGAGAAAGTCTTCTGTTTTATGCGTGCCGGATATACCGGCAGTATCAAAGATTGTGGAATGATGTGGACCGGTGACCAGCACGTAGATTGGTCCATGGATGATGGCCTTCCTTCGGTAATTCCGGCCATGTTGTCGTTAGGTATGAGCGGACAGACCATTTCTCACAGTGATGCGGGAGGCTATACCACGATTATGCATATGACAAGATCCAAAGAGCTGTTAATGCGCTGGATTGAGATGAACGCTTTTTCACCTTTGTTGAGACTTCATGAAGGCAACCAGCCTTCCCGAAATGTGCAATTTGACGGGGACGATGAGATCCTGAAACATCTGGCAAAGATGACCGAAATTCATATCGCATTAAAACCATATCTAAAGAGATTAGAGGAAGAAGCCGTAAACGGAATTCCGATGGTACGTCCGCTGCTTTACTACTATGAAGGCTTTGATAAGACAAAGGATAAATATCTGTTGGGAAGAGATCTTTTAGTAGTACCAATCTTAAAAGCGGGATCCTTGAAAAGAGATGTGACATTCCCGAATGAGACCTGGGTGGATCTGTATACCGGAAAAGAATACAGCTCGGGAACGTATTCGATTAAAGCGGGAATAGGGCATATTCCGGTATTCTATCGAAAACATGCGGAAATGTTAGATAAAGAAATAATAGAGACAATAAGAGAGGTTATGAAAAAATATGACTGAAAAGAAACATAGTCTGCTTTCCAGAATGGCATATGGAGCAGCGGATATTTACGGAGGCGGTGCATTTGTCGTAATCAGCACTTTCTATACCGTCTTCTTAACCAAGGCTCAATCGATGCCTGCTGCCATGGCAGGAACGATTCCTTTGATTGGTAAAGTTTGGGATGCTGTGACCGACCCTATCATGGGAAATATCGCCGATCGAACGAAATCCAAATTCGGGGCCAAGCGTTTTTATCTGTTGGTAGGTGCTCTGTTCTCAGCGATTACCTTTATCTTGATGTGGGTTTCCGTATCGTTTAATTCCATGGGTGCAAAATATGCTTTCTATGCACTGATGTATATGTTGTTCTCAACGGGATTTACGGTAGTTATGGTGCCATATAATGGTTTATTACCGGATATGATTGATGATTATACCGAAAGGGCTAAATACAGCAGTGTTCGAATGGCTTTCTCTACATTTGGGGCCATTCTTGCCGGATTGATTCCAACACTCATCATTACCGATAATACCAACCCAAGACCATACTTAATTACTGCCTTAATTTTCGGCGTGATCTTTACGATAAGTATTCTCTGGACTTTCTTCGGTACATGGGAAAAACAGAAAGAGCCAATCAATATTCCGATCAAAGACAGCTTTATTCAATCCTTTACCGTATATAAAAGCCGCAGTTTCCGCCTGTTTATGGCCATCTTCTTATTCGGACAGGGAGCAGCCGACTTTGTGACAGGCTTGGCTGTGTATTATGTGGACGATGTGCTCAACGCCTATGGCGGAGGCAATTTCACAATATTGATGGGCGTGCTCTTAATTGCCCAGTTTGTCGGTACGATTCTTTTCGGTCAATTGATGCAGCGAACCACGAAAACGTATCCGGTATTGATCGGATTCCCAATTCGTATTGCGGCAACTTTATTGATGTTGTTGTTCTCGCATGAAGGCGCTAACTTTATGATCATATTGGCATTGTCCTTTATCATCGGTTTAGGTATGGCTGCTTCTTCCACGACTATCTATGCCATCTTAAGTGATATGGCCGATGTCGATGAGTTGATCACAAGTATTTCCCGTCCGGGTATCTGTTCGGGTATGGCTACCTTTATCCGTAAGATTGCCACCGGTTTATCTTCTGCTGTGATTGGCTTACTTCTGGCGATGATCGGCTACGATGAAATTGCGGCAAGCTCCGGACTTCGTCAGGCTGCATCCGTACAGAAGGGAATTGCCTATATCTATGTTTTTGTACCGGTAATATTTATGTTATTGACAATATGGGCTGCTAAAAAATTCCCATTGCAGAAAAAACAGTTTGATATTGTGAAAAAGGAAATTGCCCGCCGTAAAGGGGAAGATGACAGTACGATTACACCACAGGAAATTGAAGTCTGCGAGCAGGTTACCGGCTTTAAATATGAAAATCTGTGGAACAGTGAAAATGCAGTAAAACTGTAGGAGGACAACATGAAGATTGGATTTATAGGATTAGGTATCATGGGTGAGGCAATGGCCTCCAATATCATTTCAAAACATGATGATACCGTTTATGTATATGACATTGTAGAAGAAAAAAGAAAAGCCCTGGAAAAGCTTGGCGGTGTAGTATGTAACAGTTCTGTTGAACTGGCAGAAAAGTCAGATGTGATTATCTCGATGGTACCGCGCTCAGAACATGTTAAATCATTATATGACCAGCTGATTCCGGTGCTTAACGCATCCAAAATCTGTATTGATATGAGTACGATTGATCCTTCCGTTTCTGTAGAAGTCTCTGAAAAAGTCAAAAAGACAGGTGCTGATTTCTATGATGCCCCGGTGGTAAAATCAAGACCTGCAGCCGAGGCAGGGAAACTAGGCATCTATGTCGGTGGGGATGAAAAAGGCTATGAAAAGATCGTCCCGATTCTATCTTATATGGGTGAAAATATCATTCGCTTAGGTGATAACGGAAAAGGTCTTGTGATGAAGATCTGCCATAATGCCCTGGTATCCCAGATTCAGAATGGAGTCAATGAAACATCCACTTTAGCGGCTGCCAATGGCATTGATATTCAAACCTACGCCAAGGCAATCAGTTATGGCGGAGGACAGAATTTCTATCTGGACTCTAAGAAAGATGTGATTGAACGAAATGATTTCACAACAGCTTTCTCTATTGCCAATATGCATAAGGATGTACATATCTGCATGTCTTTGGCAGACCAGTTAGGCATTTCTATGCCGGGAGAAGCCAATGCCATGGCTGTTTATGATAAAGCTATGGAAAAGGGTTTAGAAAATGAAGATTTCAGTGCAACCATCAAGGTGGTGCGTGAAAAATGATGTTGAAACATTTAAATGAAGTCAATGATGTACCTATTTTTTCGGTGAATGATGATTCTTTTAAAACCTATGGAAAGGTGATTGAAGGATACAATCTTGATGGGCTTATTTCTGCCATGAAAGAAACACCGATTCCGGAATCCGGAAATATCTATGTGGCATCTGTTTCTGAATTAGAAGCCCTGGATATTAAAGATACCATTCAATCGGTAATGTATGGCGGTATGCCGATTCAAATCGGGTATTGTAACGGAAGAAATACCACCTATAACGGATTTGAATATCACAAGGGTTCCGAAATCAACATTGCCGTAACGGATATGATGTTGGTATTAAGCCATACCTGGTGTATTCAAGACAATACCATTAGCGCTGATGATGCCAGGGTTTTCTTTGTACCGAAAGGAACTATGATTGAAATGTTCCAGACAACATTACACTTATCTCCATGCCGCGTAACGGATGAAGGATTTAAAGATGTTGTGATTCTTCCTAAGGGAACCAATACACCGTTAACCGATGAAGAAAAAGAACTAAGAAATAACAGTACCGATTCAGAAGCCCGCTTACTTCTGCAGAAAAATAAATGGGTACTGGCCCATCCTGAAAGAAAACCGTTGATTGACCAGGGAGCCTGGCCGGGTTTCAAAGGGGAAAATAAGGAATTGAAATATTGAGGAGGATGTATATGACATTTCAAACAGCGTATATCCCAATGGGAGTCGGCACATTCCATATGCCAAGCGCCCAGGCTCTTTTTGATGCTTCCAAGGCATTATTAAAGGAATTGGACCCGAATTGTGCGGTTCCGGATCAGATGATTTTAAGCGTGGATCAATTAAGCGCATATCTGGATACCATTCATCCGGATTTGATTGTGCTGCAGAATATGACGTTTGCGAACGCTGCCTACGCATCGGAAGTTTTACATCGTTTTCATGAAACACCGATTCTGTTATGGACCTTAAGGGAACCGGTAATCGATGGAACAAGACTTCGCTTAAATGCCTTAACCGGTGCTTTCAGTGCAGCTAATGCCATTAAGCAGTTTCGTAAAGAGCCTTTCGAGTATATGTTTGGAAGCCCTGATGAAGAGCACATCAAAATTACACTGGAGAAAATGATCAAGGCAGCTAAGGTGCGATATGATATGAAGTCTCTAAATATGGCAGCTATCGGCCATACACCGCAGGGATTCGGGTTTGGAAGAGCCTTGGATCTAGATTTATTGGAAAAGTTTGGTGTGCATCAGGAAGCCATCGAAGCCAGAGAATTAATTGATATGGCCAAATCGTTCAGCGATGATGAATGTATAGAATACTTACAAGATGCTGAAAACAGAACCGTCGGCTTAGATAAGACACCGGAAAGAAACCGTCTTGACTTTGCCAGACTATATAAAGCTTATGATAAGTATGTAAAAGAACACAATATATCTGCCATCGCATCCAGATGCTGGCCGGATTTCTTTACTTCATACGGAACACCGGTATGTGCCGTGCTTGCGATGTTGAATGATTTAGGTGTGGCAGCGGCTTGCGAAGCGGATATGTATGGAGCTCTGTCGATGTGGATCGGCATGCAGTTATCCGGTAAGGCCGTTTTCTTTGGTGATCCGGTTTCTTTAGATGAGAAAGAAAATACGATTACCTTCTGGCATTGCGGAACAGCGGCTTGCTCACTTTCTCGAAAAGATACCGGAGCTGTGATTGGGGAGCATTGTAACAGACATATCGGACCGACCATGGAATTTGGCTGTGAGGCATCTGAGCATGCCACCATATTTAGGATTGGGCGCAATCCGGATGGCACATTCCGTTTCTTTGTCGCTTCCGGTAAGGCTTTAGATAAACCAAAACAGTTCTTTGGAACTTCGGTTGTGATTGAAACTGTGTACGGCAGCTATGAGATTATTTCAGAATCTGTTAAGGAAGGCTGGGAACCGCATTATGTGGTCATCTTTGATGATGTAGCCGATGAACTGGAAATGTTAGCACATATGTTTAACTCGGATATCACAAAATACAGCGCATAAAAAAACGAAGAGGTTGATGTGAATTTCAACCTCTTTTTAAGTTTATTGAAGATCTTTAAAGCTTGGGATTCCGTAAGCACCTTCATTTAAGGTACATGCGTTCACAATAGCCTGTTCCATTGCCTTTACAGCCATAACACCTAATGCGTTAAGATCGACTTCAACTTCATTAGATGACATCGCAAAGATGGTATCACCATCGCTGTAGGTATGAACCGGACGGATACAGTGGGCATATCCATTATGGGCAATGGATGCCAGTTTATTGGCTGCTGCCTTATCAACTTTGGCATTGGTGATGATGCATCCGATTGTTGTATTGGTATTAGGATCGGCATTGCCGGCCATTTCTAAGAAGGCATCTTCTGTAAAGTAGCGTTTTTTCTCTTTTTGATCATAGATACCGGCAATCGGTTTATCGGAATTTGGATAGAAGACATCTCCACACGCATTGACTGCTACAATGGCACCTACCTGAACGTTTCCGCACTCTACCGCTGCCATTCCAAGTCCGGTTTTCATGGCCTTGTCAAAGCCTGTATATTTACCGACTGAAGCACCGGTACCGGCACCGAAATTACCCTGCTGAGGATTGTTCTTTTCTGCTTCTTCACAGGCTTTGTATCCCATTTCTTTATGCGGGTAGGCCTTCATATCTGCTGCAGAGCAATCGAATAAAGAAGCTCCGCAAACAATTGGAATAAAGATTCCTTTTAGATCAAAACCAATACCTCTTTCACTGAGATAATCCATGGCCCCACTTCCGGCTTCAAGTCCAAATGCGCTTCCGCCCGACAACATAACCGCATGAATCTGCTGAACCATATTTTTCGGATTTAATAAATCGGTTTCTCTTGTAGCCGGTCCGCCACCGCGTACATCCACTCCGGCAACTGCGCCTTTTTCACAGATGATAACGGTGCACCCGGTTCCTTTTTCCTTGTCCTGGGCATTACCGATTTTGAATCCTTTAATGTCTGAAATTGAAATATTCTTCATATCGCTTCTCCTTTTTTCATAGATATTAATTAGTTCGTTAGCTATAATAATTATAACATGAGTTTACAAACAGATTTACTAGAATGGTATGACATCAATAAACGCCCTTTGGTTTTTAGAGAACACAAAGATCCATATGCGATATGGGTATCGGAAATTATGGCTCAGCAGACACGGATTGAGGCAATGTTACCGTATTTTGAGCGGTTTGTAGAAACCTATCCGGATATCGTTTCTCTATCAGAGGCCGATGATGAAAAGCTCAATCATCTATGGCAGGGCCTTGGATATTACAGTCGTGTCCGCAACATGAAAAAGGCAGCCATTGTATGTGTGAATGAGTATGACGGCAAGATGCCTGACAATAAGAAAGACCTGGAAAAATTGCCGGGAATCGGTTCGTATACGGCAGGAGCAATCGCATCGATTGCCTTTGATGAAAATGTCAGCGCTGTTGACGGTAATGTGATCCGCGTCTTTTCAAGGTTGTACAATATTACCGAAGATGTAAAAAAGACGGCTGTAAAAAAACAGATTGAAAGTCTTGTGGATGCTTCCTTACCGGGAAGTGAATATATCAGCGATTATAACCAGGCATTGATGGAATTAGGTGCTTTGATATGTATTCCTAAAAATCCACGGTGTGAAATATGTCCGGTGAAAGAATATTGTGTTTCTTTAAAGGAAGGCGATCCTGCATCCCTTCCGATCATGAAACAATCCAAGGCAAGACGCATCGAACATAAAACATTATATATACAGGTACATGGAAATAAGATTCGTTTAATCAAGCGTCCGGATACCGGATTGTTGGCCGGTTTATATGGATTTGATGAAACCGAACCGAATCATATTATAAAAAGTATTGAACTTAAACCCTATACGCATATCTTCTCTCATGTCGAGTGGCATATGAAGGGATATTTAGTTTGGGTGGATACGGAAGATGAATCATTTTATTCGATGGATGAAATCGAAGAAACAATCGCTATTCCTACGGCATTTCAGCCATTTTATAAACAGACAAAGGAAATCATAGAAAGGACAACATTATGAGTATTGTAGTATTGGCATCCTGCACATTGGATGTAAATTTATATGTGGACCGCCTGCCGGAACGTCAGGGAGATTCGTTTGTCAGACACAAAGAGATTAAAACCGGAGGATGTGGATATCACGTAGCCCGTGCCATATCCGATTGCACTCTTTGTTTCCCATTAGGAACCGGATTGTATTCCGATCTGGTACAAAAGGATCTGTTTAATGCGGATTTTGATCTGTATCTGCCGCGTACCGAAGAGGAAAGCGGTGTATGTTACTGTTTAATTGAACCGGATGGAGAAAGAACCTTCTTAGGTAACCATGGTGCCGAATATCATTATCGTAAAGAATGGCTGGAAGATTTGGATGAATTTGATTGGGCATATGTATCCGGTATTGATATGGAAGAGAAGGGAAATACCTGCATCTTAGATTTCATCAAGGAAAGAAACATGAAATTCCTTTTTGCACCGGGTCCCCGCTTAAGAGAAATGGGAGATCTTTTGGATACCATTTTAAGTATGAAACCGGTACTTCATATGAATACCAAAGAAGTAAAAGACTGGACCGGAAAAGAAAAAGAAGAGGGCATGAAAGAATTATTTGCGATTACCGGGATGCCGGTCATTGTGACAGATTCCAGTAATGGGGCTTATTGTTTCGATGGGCAGATGCATTTTGTGCCAACCACACCGATCAAAGTTAAAAATGCGACCGGAGCAGGGGATACCCATGCCGGTATGTGTTTAAAGGGACTCGATCTTGGATGGAGCATCGATAAAATGTTAGAAGAGGCAAATAAAAAAGCCGGAGAAAAAATGTTGGAGAATAATAAATAGGGAGATTTATTTATGATTACCGAAACTATATCATTAAATCCGGAAGGTACCGCAAAGCTGTATACCTATATTTTGGATTCTGCCGTATCTTTTTCAAAAAAGAAGAAATGGCCGGCAGTTGTGATTCTGCCCGGTGGCAGTTATTTGACAACCAACATCAAGGAAGGAGAAGCTGCAGCTGTGCAGTTTTTGGCAGGGGGATTTAGCTGTTTTGTACTTCGCTATGCCACTTATATTCGTACTAAAGAAGAAGCAGGCGGAAGTATTGAACTGGATGAAAAAGCCCACTATCCTAATCAGGCACTCCAATTAATGGAAGCTTTACATTTGATTCATGAAAACGCCGAACGATGGAATATTGATACCGACCTTATTTTCACATTGGGTTTTTGTGCCGGAGCCCATATCTGCGGCACGGTTGCCCAGCGCTACACAGAAGAGAAATTTGTGAAGAGATTATCCTTTGTTCCGAAAAAGGATGAACTTCGCACGGCCGGAACCATTATGTGCTATCCGATGATTAACGGAAATTTAAGACCGTATCTTGCCAAGACAAAGAATGAACCGGGAAGCATCTATGGACAGATTAATTTAATTGAAGGCTGTCTGTTTGGATATGTCCATCCAACACAACAGGACATCTTTGAAAGAAACTTAGTCCATTATGTGCATGAGAAAATGCCGCCGGTATTCATATGGCAGACAAATGATGATAAGACAACCGATCCGGAAATCGCATCGGAATTTGTGCGGGGCATGCAGCGCTTTGGCGTATCGTGTGAATATCATCTATTCTCGGATGGAGGACACGGCATTTCGCAAATGAGTGAATATTGGGCAGATGATAAAGAACTGGATGAAGATATCGCCATCTGGCTGCCGTTAGCTTTACATTGGATGCATAGAATCATACAAAAAAAGAGGGTATAACCTTTGAGTTATATCCTCTTCGTTTGTTATTCCTTGATTTCGCGCTGATTGGAAACGATGCAGGAAATCATCATAAATACGAGTGTGCAGGCAATGATAACGCCTTCCTGAATCATGGTATCCGTATTGAATAATTTCGGATCGTTAGATACAGCGCCTAAAATATACTGTCCTAAATCGATAGGAACTTTATATTGGTTACAAAGCAATGTCGCAACAAGCGGTCCAAAGGTAACCCAGGAGAATGAAAGTATGATTGACCATACGCTCTTGATAAACATATATCCAAGTGAGAATGAGAAAATCGCAATCAGGATATTCTCAACCAGCTGTAAACCTACGGTAATCGCAATCTGAGATACACTTAACTTAATCGCAAAGCTGTTTAAGAAGATCATTGCCACAGATACTATTGCTTCAATTAAGAAGTAGATCAGTGAAGCGTGGATTGCTGCAAACATTTTTCCGAAGAATACCTGCGTGCGGGAATATCCGGCCGTTAAGTAATTCTTTGTGGTCTGTTCTAAATAGTCTCTACGGGCAATACCTACAGCTTCCGAAATCGCAAAGATCATTGTAAACATGGTAAGTCCGGTCAATAACTCCGTTGAGCTTTCCGGAGGAATAAAGAAACGGAACGCAATTGTGAGTGCCAGCAGTGCGGCACATGTGATCCAGAATGCCGGACGGTGTCTTAATTTATAAAGCTCAATTTTCAATATCTTCATCATAAGCCGGCCTCCGCAATCTTCAAGAATTCATCTTCAAGACTAATCTGTTCTTCAACAATCTGCTTGGCAGTAAGCTCACGAACTAATTTTCCTTCGACCATCATACCGTAGTGTGTAGCTAACTTTTCTAATTCACTTAAGATATGACTGGAAATTAGAATAGTCGTACCAAGACGGTTGAGATCCATAAGAATATTTCGAACGTTGGCAATCGCAGCCGGGTCAAGGCCATTGATCGGCTCATCCAAAATTAAAAGCTGTGGACGGTTTAAGATGGCACAGGCAATTCCTAATGCCTGACGCATACCCAGAGACAAAGTTTTCACCTTTACGTTTGCCTTATCATCTAATCCAACAGAACGAAGTGCTCTGTCAATTTCTTCTTTTGGCTTATCCAGATTAATTAATTTAGCGCGGATCGTAATGTTTTGCATAACGGTAAGGTCATCATAGAACGTTGGAGATTCAATAATGCATCCAATCTGACGGCGTGCCAGCGAAATGTTCTGTTCACCCGATAACAGGGAAATCGATCCGCTGTTGGCATTTGCCAGACCCATTAAGATACGCATCAAGGTTGTCTTACCGGCACCGTTTTTACCAATTAATCCATAAATAGCCCCATACGGAACATGGATGGATACATTATCGTTGGCAAAAAGCTTTCCATATTTTTTTGTGATTCCTTCGGCTTCGATGGCATTCCCCTCTTTAACTTCTCCATAGTTTATTTTGGAACGTTCTTCCAGCATTTCAGAGATTGCCTGTACACTGGATGTCTGATTCTTTTTCACGTTCATTTGTAAATATGTTCTTGGAGACATTAGGATCATATCCTGTTTGCCATCTTTTGTGATAATGATCGGTTCATCGCTGGAATGGCAGACCTTTGATAAAGAGTCATAATTTCTCAGCAAATCCCGGTCGGTATAAACTTTTGGCATAATACTAACCCCCTTTACGATGAGAATAACGTAAACAAAAGTAAAATTCAATAGAGAAAAAAAGGTGGAATCCGCTATATTAATTGTGGTATTATTTTGAATGGCATATTGTCGAAGGAGGGATTTTAATGTCCTTGTTTGGAAATTTGTTCTCGGAAGAAAAACGAGAACTCGCAGAACTGGAAAAAATCGCGGATCAAGTATTATCTTACGATGCCCAGATGCGAAAAATGAGCGATGATGAATTAAAAGCTCAAACTGAGAAATTCAGAGAGAGATTAAATAATGGGGAAACAGTAGACGACCTTTTACCGGAAGCTTTCGCAACCGCAAGAGAAGCCGCATACCGTGTAATCAACGAAAAACCATATAAGGTTCAGGTTATGGGTTCTGTTGCCATGCATAAGGGTGATATCGCCGAAATGAAGACCGGTGAAGGTAAAACCTTGACTGCAACCATGGCAGTTTATTTGAATGCTCTGTCAGGTCAGGGCGTTCATGTTATTACGGTCAATGAATATCTGGCCGGACGTGATGCTGCGTGGATGGGTGAAATTTACCGCTTCTTAGGATTAACTGTTGGTGTCAACAAGCGTGAATTATCTGCCAGACAGAAACGTGAAGCTTATGCATGTGATATCACTTATACAACCAACTCAGAGTTAGGTTTTGACTATCTTCGTGACAACATGGTTACCAATGTAAAGGATCGTGTATTACGAGGACTCAACATTGCGATTGTCGATGAAGTTGACTCCGTATTAATCGATGAAAGTAGAACACCATTGATTATTTCCGGTGGTAAGAAACAGACCGCAAACTTATATATTCAGGCAGATAAATTTGTTAAGACATTAACAGCGCCTACGTATACTACCGATAAGTTCAGTCATGAAAAAACTTTATTAAGCGGTGACTACGATATCGATGAAAAGACACGTCAGGTTATGTTAAGTGAAGATGGTGTACGCAAAGCCGAAGCATACTTCAACATTCCTAACCTGTATGACTTAGACCATACACAGTTGGTACACCACATCAACCAGGCTTTAAAAGCGAACTATATCATGACCAACGAAATCGAATACGTTGTTTCTGAGGATCAGGAAATCGTAATCGTTGACCAGTTTACCGGACGTTTGATGCCGGGTCGTGCTTATTCCGATGGTTTACATCAGGCTATTGAAGCCAAAGAAGGTGTTCCTATTAAGGAAGAAACTTCTACATTAGCTACAATCACATACCAGAACTTCTTCCGTTTATATGACAGATTAGCAGGTATGACCGGTACCGCAAAAACCGAGGAAGAGGAATTCTTATCAACCTACAACATGAAGGTTGTTGTTATACCTACCAATAGACCGGTTATCCGTGAGGATCTTCCGGACGAAGTATATGCACGTAAGGAAATTAAATATCGTGCATTAGTCAATGAAGTAAAACGTTTATATGAAAAGGGACAGCCGGTTCTGGTTGGTACCATTGCGGTAGAAACCAGTGAACTGATCAGTAACTTATTGAAGCAGGAAGGTATTCCGCATGAAGTATTGAATGCGAAAAACCATGCTCGAGAAGCTGAAATCATTGCCAAGGCAGGTCGTCCTAAATCCGTTACCATTGCCACCAACATGGCAGGTCGTGGTACCGATATTAAGTTAACTTCAGAAAGCCGTGCATTAGGCGGACTTGCCGTACTTGGTTCTGAACGTCATGAAGCACGTCGTATCGATAACCAGCTGCGCGGTCGTTCCGGACGTCAGGGTGACCCTGGATTCTCCCGCTTCTATGTATCCTTGGAAGACTCTTTAATGGTACGTTTCGGCGGCGATAAGATTCAGAAGCTCTTCGATAAGATGGGTGATGAAAAGATCGAATCCAAAGCTGTTACCAAATCAATTACTATGGCACAGAAGCGTGTTGAAGGATATAACTTCGATATGCGTAAACAATTGTTGGACTACGATGATGTATTACGCCGTCAGCGTGAAATCATCTACGCACAGAGAAACAGAATTCTTGAAAGCGATGAAGTCCATGAAATGGTTAAACTGATCTTTGAAAAGACATTGGAACAGACATTACAGGCAAACCTGATGGATACTAAGAAACAGGCTGTTGATGCAGCCGGTATGGTTAAATCCTTAGAAATGATGGGATTAACTGATGAGAAGAGAGTCCATGTTTCCGATATCGACAACAAGTCTTACGATGAAATGAAATCCTACCTCATGGATCGTATGTGGACTGAATACGAAAAGGAAATTGAACCGGTAAAGGTACAGTTCCTGCCATTTGAAAAGACAGTTGTATTACGTAACATCGACCGTAACTGGATTGCCCATATCGACCGTATGGATAAGTTAAGAAGTGGTATTTATCTGCGTTCTTATGCACAGAATAACCCACTCCAGCAATACGTACAGGAAGGCTTCGATATGTTCGAAGAGATGAACCAGAGAATTGATAGAGAAATCACATTCTTCTTAATGAAAGTTCGTATCCGCAGGGAGACGAAGAAGTAATGGAATTGTATGAATTAAAACAAAACGTAGAAACTCACCTGGAGAAGTTGGACTCTCTGGGTGAGTCTCTTTGACTTAGAGGCAAAAAATAAACAAATCGAGGACTATGATAAGCAGACTCTGGAACCGGATTTCTGGAGCGATCAGAAACATGCACAGAATATCATTCGTTCCCGCAACAGCTTAAAAAATATTGTAGATACCTATACCTCTTTACATGATCAGTTATCTTCTTTAAATGAGACAGCGGATGCTCTGAAGGAAGATTTTGATGAAGAGTTGATGGAGATGGCTGTAGAAGAATACGAAGAAGTGTCAAAGACATTTGAAAGCTTTGAGATTCAGATTCTTTTATCCCACGAATATGACAACAACAATGCCATTCTTGAACTGCATCCGGGAGCCGGTGGAACCGAATCCTGTGACTGGGCGAATATGTTGTATCGAATGTATACAAGATATGCCGAGAAAAAGGGTTGGAAGGTATCGGTTCTGGATTATCAGCCGGGTGATGAAGCAGGTATTAAAAGTGTTACCTTCTTAGTGGAAGGGGATAAGGCTTACGGATATCTTAAATCGGAAAAAGGTGTACATAGATTGGTGCGCATTTCTCCATTTGATGCCGGAGCAAGAAGACATACTTCCTTTGCCTCGCTAGATGTTATGCCGCAATTCAATGATGAAATCGAGATTGAAATTAAACCGGAAGATTTGATCATTGAAACAAAGCGCGCATCCGGTGCCGGTGGCCAGCACATCAATAAAACGGATTCTGCAGTGCGTATTGTACATAAGCCAACCGGTATTGTATCTACCTGCCAGAATGGTCGGTCTCAACACGATAACAGAGAAGAGGCCATGCGCATCTTAAAATCCCGCCTGTATCAATTGATGATTGAAGAACAGGAAAAGAAATTGGCAGAAATCAAAGGTGAGCAGGCTGCCAATGAATGGGGCTCACAAATTCGAAGCTATGTAATGCATCCGTATTCCATGGTAAAGGATACCAGAACCGGACAGGAAACATCTCAAGTACAGAGTGTTATGGATGGCGATTTGGATGATTTCATCTTTGCCTATTTAAAATCTCAGGTGCAGTAATGCACCTTTTTTTTGTGAAAAGTGTATAATTCTTCTAGGAGGAAAATGATTATGAAAAATAAAAAATGGATTCCTATTGTAGGATTGTTGATTCTGATTGCGATAGCCTTTGGTGTGTATTCCATGAATAAACCGAAAGTATCGGATAACTTAAAATCTGTAACATTAGAGGTTGTAGATTCCAAAGGAAAGAGCAAGGATTATAAAATTGACACAGAAGCTGAGTATTTGATTGGTGTTATGGATGAGTTATCTAAGACGCAGGATTTCACTTATAAAGCTGAGGATTCTGAATATGGAGCATTTATTACCGAAGTAAATGGGGAAGAGGCAAAATCTGAGGATTCTGCATATTGGGCAATTTATGTCAACGGAGAATATGGCCAATATGGTGCCAGTGAACAGCCGGTAAATAACTCGGATGCGTTTAAACTGGCATATGAAAAGTACTAAATTTAATATTCGCGAGATTGTATTATTTGCGTTTTTAACAGCTGTGATGGAAGCAGCTAAAATGGCACTGAATCCTATCCCCAATGTAGAACTTGTCACACTTTTGGTGATAGTCTATACGGTATTTTTTGGCTGGAAAACATATTATATTGTATTGGCTTTTATTTTGTTGGAGACATTAAATTTTGGGGTTCATCTCTGGGTAATCATGTATATGTATGTATGGCTTGTCTTAGTAGCCGGAACGATGTGGTTAAAAAGATTTGACAGCGTCATATACTATGCGACATTTGCCGGATTTTTTGGACTGTGTTTCGGGTTTCTGTGTGCGCTTGTATATCTTCCCATCGGTGGATGGAATATGATGATCACATGGTGGATTGCCGGATTGTGGTATGATATCCTGCATTGTATCTCGAATTTTGTAACGGTTTTGTTGTTGTATAAACCGTTAGTTCATATTATGGATAAGATGTTGAAACGTTTTGGATTTCAATAAGGTGATTGTATGCGATTGGAAGATGATTTATTTCAAAGAAAAGTACCTGTTACAGAGACTTTGATTCCTTATGGCTTTATTCAAAAAGAAGATGGATACCATCTTTATAAATCCCTTTTAGATGATCAATTTCAAATGGATGTACACATTGATCCTAAAGGGAAAATAAAGGCGATGTTGATTGATACAGAGACAGGGGATGAGTATATGCAGGTGCATATGCCGGTAAGTCAAGGTACGTATGTTTTGATGGTAAGAGAGGCTTACCTGGATGTGCTGGAAGATGTTGCCGGACATTGTTTCAAAGAGACAAGATTTCTTTTTCCACAGACCAATCGCATCGATCAGTTGATTGAAGAAAAGTATGGGGAGCATCCGGACTATCCGTTTAAAAAGCTGGACAGTGCAGCTGTGTATCGCTATCCTGCCAACCGCAAATGGTATGGCCTTGTGATGGATATTGAAAAGGGTCTTTTAACAAAAGAAGACGATAAAACTATTATTGAGGCATTGAATGTTAAGGTAGATGCAGATAAAAGGAATCATTATCTAAGTATGGATGGAATTTATCCGGCTTACCATATGAATCGTGAGAATTGGCTCAGCATAGTTTTAGATGAAACGGTACCGGATGAAATTGTCATGGAGCTAATTGATCAAAGCAGGAACTTTGCGATTACAGCAGGAAGAAAAGGGGATACCCACGCCTGGATCATTCCGGCCAATCCAAAGTATTATGATATCGATAAGGCTTTTGAAAAGGAAAAAGATATTATCTGGAAACAGAGTGGAAAGATAGTTCCGGGTGATTTAGTTTTTATGTATATTACTTCTCCGGTATCGGCTGTAAGATATCAAGGTATTGTCATAGAGACAGATATTCCATATGAGTTTTCCAGTAAAGAGGTTTCTATGAAAAAGATTATGAAACTGGATAAGACACATGTATATCCGGATGATTTCTGCCCGCTTTCAAAGTTGAAGGAACTTGGCATCAAATCGGTGCGAGGACAGAGGACAGTCACAAAGGAATTTTTGGAATATTTTAAGAACAATGAATCGGCTTAGGCCGATTTTTTTTGCGAACAATTAAAAGATGAAAATTGCGGTGAACCGGGCGGGGGGGGGTCGTCTTATAGGTAGAGCAAACAGAAAGGTGGAATGAGTCTATGAAAAAGATAACGGGAGTATTGTTAGCGCTATTGATTTTATTAAGTGGGTGTTGATTATCGAACAAATATGTTGGGGTATGGAAAAATGAGAGTTGTAAGGAAGCGATTATTATTCCTGAATGGAGTGATACATATGGAAAGTGTACTCTAGTAATAAATAAAGATGGAACAGGAACTCTTAGTATACGGGATACTACATATCTTAAATCTTTTATTGGAACATATTCTATTCAGTGGACGGTGACTGAGAGTGGATTACTTAAGATAATCAGTGACGATTTTAGTCATGTTATGGGACGAATTCCTGAGGATAAAGATTATTTGGAGCTAGCGGTTGATCGTAACTTTTCAGCCGGATATGATTTTCCTGGATGCTTGAGATTTTATGATTGTAAAAAACAATGATTTAGCCTTCTATTTTATAG
>CACYBS010000179.1 GCA_902772725.1 Erysipelothrix rhusiopathiae | reverse complement strand
TACCCCACACAGTTCACAGTATGCTGTCTTAGTAAACACTCTGGTTAAATAACTAATAAGCATTACCCTATTCTTTGTACCATATGCTTTAAATCTTATTGAATTACTATTTTCTGACAGCGAGAATTTGGTGATACTATTTTCAAACTTTAATTCTCCTCTATAGTTGCTATCATCAATCCTTTCAATGAAGAACTCGCCAATAGTAGAAAACCACGTTTTCCAATCCACTTTAGGGTTTGTAACTATACATTCAAAGTCAGGCTCTCTAGAGATAATATCCATTCTTGAACTATCCTGCAAAAGGCCTTTGCCTCCCGCATTTTTCTTCCAGTTACCGGAAGATATATATTCATCAATTTGTTCCTTTGAAGATATTCCAATGTTTTTCGCCATTTCCTCGACCACGCCAATATAATCAGCTGCTATTTTTGGGTATCTTTTTCGAATAACAAATTCCGACCAATCAGACGCAAAGGGACACACACCGCATCCTACTCTAGTTAACCCCATTGTATAAGCGGGATTTGGTTTGACTCCGTTTTTTAACAAATATAGGAACACTTCTGTTGTATTCCATTTTAGGATAGGCCTGCAATTAATTAAATTTACATGTTTTACTCCTTCACCTACCCTATTGTAAGAAGATCTTCTTGCACTCTCGTCGTTTCTTACACCTTCAAAAACTATCAGTCTTGGTTGAGTATTTACCTGCAGCAACTCTTTCATTTTTCTTCCAAAGAGTGCAGTTTTTAAAACAGAACAGCACCACCTATTCATTCTGCTAGGAGGGCCATAGCGTTTCCACATATCAAGCGCTGTTTTATCACTTTTAGCCTGTTCTAATTTGAAACCAGGATACTTGCTCTTATAAAATTGTTCAGTCGTTTCCATAAGCTCAAGTGTACAAGGTAATTCCATTCCTGTATTAGTAAATACAGGAGTAAACTTTTCATGAGGTATAACTCTGCTAACTAAGTCAAGCACAACTTGCGAATCTTTTCCACCACTGAAGGCGACAACAAAACCAGCAATATTACCTTTTACTTGGTATTCTTCATACTTAAGCTTTATAAAATCCATAGCTTCATTTTCAAGTATTTCGAGAAAATCCATATTATTCTTTATCAATAAATCTAGATCTATTGGTTTTAATACTCTTTCTTTAAAGGAATCATCAATCAAAACAGTTGGATCCTCATAAATATTACCTTTTTTAGTCTCAGCAAAAACAGAACCACAATAGTAATACTTTCTGTTAGACTCCCAACAAATTGGGACATTATCAGTTGGCATAGAAAAAACTCTATCTATTCCAAGCATCTTTAATTCTTCTACATATACAGGTCTTGGTGGAGTTATTACGTCGATATCACTAATATATTCAGATATAATGACACCATTGTTTTCTCGATCCCATTTTACCTTAAACATTGTTGCTCTCCTCTGTTTTACTGTTATCTTCGTTTCTTTTCATCCACGAGTCAATTTCATTCATATCAAAACGCCAAAGTCGAGCCTTTTTATGAGCAGGCATATTTTCATATTTAATCCAATTAATAACTGTGTCTCTGCTTATTTTCAGATATTCACACACATCTTTCATGGACATCCATTTATTATTGTTCATACTTGGTCCTCCCTATTACTTGTTAAGGCCATTTCTTATATATTTTATCAAATAAAGCACTAACAAACAACGGAAAGCAACAAACATCATGATTATTCTGCATTATTCATCATATTTCGCAATTAAGCATCATTATTCTGTATTTATCTATTAATATTACTTTCCTCTCTTCCTATTTATTATTGTACTTTTATGAACTGTACAGAAAAACCGCCAATAATGAACTGGCGGCTTCCCTTATATGTTTTTCGGAATTAATAAAATATGAGCTATGTATGTTTGTTTCTTTTCATGTAATTACTTAACTCTTTATCTTCACAAAACACATAGCATCCTTTCATGCCTCGTGTCATAAGAGTGCGATAGGTGTTCTTTATAATTTCATCAGCCAATTTTTCTGCTTCAGCCTTATCTCTCTTTGCCATTGATTTAATTCCTTTTAATGACTGGTCAGTTGATGCTCTCTGTGTATAATCAGTAACGATATGTCCATTTTCATATCTTATGTCTTTGCCGATGATGACGCCAACGTAATCGAATTCCAGACCCTGGCAGGTATGAATGCATCCTGCTTCATTTACGGATTCTTCATCTATAGCCCATGTACTAGTATTGCCTAAGTTCCAGCTCATCTTGAAGTTGTATTCAGGTATTTCAATATCATATACATCCGGATTATTCTTTCCTTCTGAAATCCAGTTCCAGCAGTATCCAGCAACTATCCTGGATTTGTTATTGATCTTATTCTTCTCAATAATGGCATCTCTCATCTCATTAGGATCATCAAATACCTGGAAATCATAATCAATATCCAGATCATAGTTAGCTGTATCTCTTATCTCAAGAACATGGTCCAGCCAAGCTAAGTATCCATCTGATCCATTACACCTGAACTGACTTTCCAGTTTAGCATAATGGATGGTTGCTC
>CACYBS010000178.1 GCA_902772725.1 Erysipelothrix rhusiopathiae | reverse complement strand
GGAATCCGCAAAGGAGAGCAGAGAGCATTGAAATGGGAAAATATTGATTTCCATAGAAATATCATTCATATTGACTATCACGTTAACGAGCGTGGGGAAAGAGTTCGGGGAAGAAAGAATGGCAATGGATATTCCATTGTTATGGATACAGCTGTCAAAGAGTTATTGGAAGAGATCCGAAAATACATGAAAGATTTGTACGGATACAGTCAAAAAGCATATGTGTTCCCATCATTAAGAAAAGGAATGAATGAGCCTTTGGGAACATATACACCAACTCGATGGATCAGTGAATTAGCAGATTACTGCAATCTGCAGAATATAACATATCACGGTCTTCGTCACAGTGCGTGTTCCTATTGGACATCGGTAGTGGGCTTAAACCAATATGAAGTTGCAGACAAACTCGGAGATACGGTCAAAGTAGTTTTAGAAGTATACGCTGACTTCTTTCACCAGCAGCGAACTGAAGCTGCAAAAAAGATTGATCAACACAAGGATACACTGATGAGTTTGTTGAATGAGGATGATAAGAAATCCAAAAAGTGATGATATCTTCATAACCGGAAAACAAAGCAATGATATTTACGAATGCCTTGGTATTGAAACCATGTAAAATCAGAATGCTTTAAATTAACAGAAAGGAGGAGCCATAGAGGGGTGTATTCTTGTAGCAAGCACTGAAGAATGGGCCCATTTCAATGAAATTCCCATTATTCGCTTGTTAGGGGATACCCCTAATACCCTGAATGAAAATGAAACGAAAAAGAACTAAAACAATTAAAGTACGTTTAACGGAAGTTGAGCTTAATTCACTCAATGAGAAGGTAAAGTTAACAGGTTTATCGCGTGAGAATTACATTAGAACCTTGATAGAAGGTCATGATATCAAGGCTTTGCCTCCCGATACATTTCATACTGTGATATTCCATCTGCGGCATATCGGAAGCAATTTAAATCAGATAGCTAGAGTTGCCAATACAACCGGTGAAATTGATACACAGCAATATAAGGAAAATGTGAAATGCCTAAATAAAGAAATACTGGAGATTAGAAAGAAGATGATAAATGCATAAATGTATTCTTAAAAAGTATTACGATAAAGTGAACTTTTCTTTGCTGTAAATCGTCATACTATGCAGAAAGGATATGTCAAAACTATTTTTGAATTATAGACGATTGGACATAGTATGGATTTCTATCATTGTAAAAAACTCTATGGACAAAATTTAGTTTTACATTATCCGCAGTAAAGAAAGAGAGGATATATGTTTTATGGGAGAAATGGTGTTTTTATTTATTGTTGTTTTGGTGATTCAAGCTGTTATTGCAGCGTATATGTCTGAAGTGGCAAAACAAAAGGGGTACGAATCTGGAGCATTTTTGATTTGTTTGTTCTTAGGTATATTCGGGTGTCTCTATGTAATTAGTCTTCCAGATAAAGTGCTTCGTGAACAGAACAATCAAATCATCAAACTATTAAGTGAAATCAATGTGCCATCAAATATATCACAGTCTTCTTTATCAGACGAACTGCCTGACCTATAAAAAGGGGGATGTGATAACATGGCCGAGAGATACACACGTGTTTATACGCTGGAATCAAATCAATACCAAATTGATGCACCAGTAATTGTTGCTGCTGGTGCTTTACTGAAAGATAATACCAATAATACGGTACTTGCACAACTGAAGTATAAAAACATATCTGACAAAATCATCAAAGCATTAAAGGTTTCTGTTCAACCTTTGGATGTAAAAGGGGAACAACTAGGATCTGAAGTTGAATTTCAGTATCTTGATTTATCTGCAAAAAGGGATGATGAATTCGGACAGAAAGCTCCGATTCGATTACCGGACAATAATACTAGACAGTTTTCTGTTAAAATATTGGAATCTTTGTTTGAAGATAGTACAGAATGGAAAGCAGATTCATTTGAATCAGAAATTATTTCGGAACCAGAATCTTTAGCTGATGTACTGCATAATGATTCAGAATTAATTGAACAGTTCAGATTGGAATGTGGTGAGAATAACACTGTTATGCCAATATTTCACGATGCATATTGGATCTGCTCCTGTGGAGCGTTTAATAGAAATGATGAAACAGACTGCCATGCATGTAATAAGGTAAAATCTGTTCTGATTAATATGAATCTTGAAGATCTGGAAGAAAAGAAGGAATCAAGATTAAAGAATGAAGCCTATGATAAAGCAGTCGCTTTCGCACAGGAAGATACCGTTGATTCTATAACAAAAGCTGTAGAAATAATGAGCGGACTTTCTGATTGGAGAGATGCAGAAGAAAAGGTTAAAGAGTTTGAAATCCGTATTAAAGATTTAACCTATGAAGAGGCTGTTACCTTATCTAAACAGGATACGGTGGACTCTTTGAAAAAAGCCCAAACTATGATGGCCGGCTTATCCGGATGGAAAAACGCCGATGAAGAAGCAGCAAATTATGG
>CACYBS010000177.1 GCA_902772725.1 Erysipelothrix rhusiopathiae | reverse complement strand
GATGAGTGTAGGAGAAATAGTTTATCTGGATTGCGGGCATTATGTTCATGCTGAAAAACCGGAAGAAATAGCTGAGAAAATAATAGATTTTATGGATTCACTGGAAGGGAGATCAATATGATTCTGGCAGAGAAAATAACCGAATTAAGAAAAAGAAACGGCCTTTCCCAAGAGGAGTTCGGCGCAAAGATAGGTGTGAGCAGGCAGGCTGTATCAAAATGGGAGATGGCCCAGACAACACCGGATCTAAATAAGATCATGGCTATGTCCGAGTTCTTTGGTGTTTCAACCGATTTTCTTTTAAATGATGCATATGATCTTAGTTTTTTAGATACGAAAAAGATGGATACATCAAATATATTAATTGAACAAAGGGATGCGCCTAAAACACGAATGGTTGAGTTGAATCAGATTCAAGAATATCTTGATGTAAAGAAAAATGCAGCCAAATCCTTTGTGATCGCGATATTCCTATTCTTTATGTCCCCAGTAGCCGGCATATGTATTTCCACATTCAATGAAACATATTTTGTGGTCGGACTGTTGATTCAGATGATCACGTTAATTATTGCAGCAGTGATTGTGGTTATTGCCTTTTGGAATCTATCGAAGTACAAGGATCTTTGGCAGGAAAATACAGAATTGGCTTATGGAGTTCGAGGGTATATTACGGATTGTCAAAAGAAGTTTGAACATACCTTTCTGATTGGAATGATACTTGGCGTAGTATGTATACTTGCCTCTGTTATTCCGATGATGATTGTATCGGGGTTTACAGATACAAATGACTTAGCTATCGCAGCCGGCGGCTGTATTATGTTGGTGATATTTGCCTTCGGTATTTCCTGCCTGACGTATATATTGACCATCAACCATGGGTATAAAAGAGTTCTAAACATAAAGTAGTGATGTAGCTAACGCAACCAAACGCAACAAAAAACACCAAAAGTCGTTAATTGCGGTTGGTAGAAAACAAGGTAACCGCACTTTACAATATTCATATAAATCAAATATTGGAGGTTTTTATGGTTATTGTAGAAGTAGAAGATCTTGTGAAACAATACCCTGCATTTGTACTGGATCATGTTTCTTTCAGCTTAGAGAGCGGAAGGATTACCGGCTTCATCGGTCGCAACGGTGCAGGAAAAACGACAACGATCAAGGCAATGTTGAATATGATTCATCCTGATGGAGGGTCAGTTCGTTATTTCGATAAGACTTTTTTGGATAGCGAGGCAGATATCAAGAAACATATCGGCTATTCTACGGGGACAATCAGCTGGTATCCAAGGAAAAAGATTCGGGATATTGTCGATATCGTAAAAGAATTTTATGACACATGGGATGAAGCAGCTTATCAAAAATATCTTAATTTATTTGCGATTGACGAAACGAAAACGCCGTTAGAATTATCGGAAGGAATGAAGGTGAAAGTTAACCTTCTTTTGGCACTTGCTCATAAATCCGAAGTGCTGATTTTGGATGAGCCGACAAGCGGCTTGGATCCTTTTTCCAGAAATGAACTGCTGGAGATTTTTGAAAGCCTGCGAAATGAGGGCGTAGCTGTATTTTTCTCTACCCATATCATTTCAGATATTGAGAAATGTGTAGATGATATCATCTATATTTCAAAAGGGAAGATTGTTGTGGCAATGCCGAAAGCGGACTTTATAGAACAGTATTCAAAAGAAGGGGAAACGCTTGAAGATACAATGCTTCGAATGGAAGGAGGTATTTCACATGCGTAATATTCTTCGTAAGGAAATGTGCCTTAGCGCCTCTATTCTTTCCTACCTTTTTATTCTGTTTGGCTTTATGTTTCTGATACCCGGATATCCGGTTCTCTGCAGTGCATTTTTTGTATCTTTAGGATTATTTCAGAGTTTCCAATCGGCCAGAGAAGCCAACGATATCGTATTTTCCGTACTCCTTCCTATCGCAAAAAAAGATATTGTAAAGGGAAAGTATCTGTTTGTCTGTTTGATTGAAGGATGTTCATTTGTATTGATGGCTGTTTCGGTTATGCTGCGGATGACAGTTTTTTCTAAGTCTGCTGCTTATCTAAGTAATCCGATGATGAATGCTAATTTATTTGCGTTAGGTATGGCGTGTGTAATCTTTGGCTTATTTAACTGGATTTTTGTAGGTGGATTCTTTAAAACAGCTTACAAATTTGCACGGCCTTTTGTGACTTTTATCATTGTCTGTTTTCTGGTTATATTTGTCACAGAAGCCCTGCATCATATTCCGGGTCTTGAATGGTTGAATGCTTTTGGCACGGATAATATAGCTATACAGATAATTCTTTTGTTGGCAGGGATTTTCATTTTCCTTGTGATAACCGTATTATCATATAAGAAAGCATGTAAACAGTTTGAACAAATAGATCTGTAAAGGAGAAAAAGGATGTTAAAAGATAATCTGGTGATGTTACGAAATATCCATGGTTTTTCCCAAGAAGCAATCGCAGAAAAAATAGGAATTTCCAGGCAGGCGTATGCCAAATGGGAGACCGGTGCTACGATTCCGGATATTGAGAAATGCAGTCTTTTGGCAGAGGTATATGGGACTACCATTGACAGCCTGGTTCGAACAGAACCTGTAGAAGGAGTGGGAATGATTCCTCCGGCACCAAAGGGAAAGAATATTTGGGGATCGGTGGTAATCAATGAGCGTGGACAGCTTGTGATTCCTAAAGCTGCCCGGGAAAAATTTAATCTTACAGGAGGACAGAGATTAATTGTTCTCAGCGACGATAAGGAAGGTATCGCTTTGATTCCGGCTGAGATATTTGAGAAAAGAATGAAACAGACAATGGAGTGGGCATCAACCAAATCAGAAGAGTAAATTAAATCATTTCAAAACCTAACGAATTAAAAAGTAACCAAAAATAAAATCATGAGCTTTAAGTTTGAAATAAAAAAATGGCAGATGTAATATAACGATATCAAGAATCACTTAGAGTTAGATAACGATTATATTTTTAGGAGATTTATATGTATGCACAAGTTTGGACAGGAATTTTAATTCCGTTTTTAGGAACGAGTCTTGGTGCAGCGATGGTGTTCGTGATGAAGGATAAGATATCCGATAATGTGCAGCGAATGTTGACCGGTTTTGCGGCCGGTGTCATGGTTGCCGCTTCTTTCTGGAGCCTGCTTCAGCCGGCGCTGGAAAGTTCAGAACATATGGGAAAGCTTTCCTTTGTACCTGCTGCCATAGGATTTCTGGTAGGTATTGGATTCTTATTGCTTTTGGATACAGTGACACCGCATACGCATATGGATGATCAGGATGAAGGTCCTAAAAGTAATTTAAAACGAACGACAAAACTGATTCTTGCGGTCACCCTTCATAACATTCCGGAAGGAATGGCAGTTGGTGTTGTATATGCAGGATGGGTAGCCGGTAAAGTGGGTGTAACCCAGACAGCAGCCCTGGCTCTGGCGATTGGTATTGCGCTTCAAAACTTTCCGGAAGGAGCCATCGTCTCTATGCCATTAAGAGCTGCCGGAATGCCGAAGACCAAAACGTTCTTATATGGAGTACTCTCCGGTATTGTAGAGCCAATCGCATCTTTGATTACTATAGGATTTGCCAGCTTAGTTACATCTATTTTGCCATATATGCTGGCATTTGCGGCCGGTGCTATGTTCTATGTTGTTGTAGAAGAGCTGATTCCGGAAATGTCAGAAGGTGAACACTCCAATATCGGAACTGTTGCCTTTGCGTTAGGTTTTGTATTGATGATGGTATTGGATGTGGCACTTGGATAAGAAAATAGAATCATCAAATATAGTCTTTCACATTCAGTGGAAGACTTTTTTTGTTAAGGAAATCCGTATTATTGCCGGCAAAGATGAATTTGCGAAAAGATGCGCAAAAGTTAAGTTAAATAAGATATTATAAATAAAAAGGGGAAAAAATAATGGATGAATTCATTTGGATTTTTTTGCACCATTATGGCCATCCTTTGTTGGGCTGCGACAAGTTTATTGTACAAGGCAGGCATACATAGAAATAATGAAAAACATATCTGTTTAAAATATGCAGTGTCGGTAAGATTTGTATTTTTTATGATTGCGCTTGTTTATCTGCTCATGCGTAAAGAGCCCTTTTCAATATGGAAAGTGCCCTCCGATTCTGGCCGATCACTTTGTTTGGAATCATATACGCAATAGTAAATACGATTTCATATCAAGGATATGTGTATAATGAGGTTTCCGTTGAATCTCCGGTTGAGGGAATTGGCAGTAGTACATCCACTATACTTTTGATACTTGCCTATCTGATGCTTGGAAGACTCGATGATATTTCTGAACTGTTAACACCATTAAGGACCCTGGGTATTCTGATCATCTTAATGAGCGTAATCCTGCTGGCAAAAATTCGAAATAAGGAAGCCGGCGACAGGGATAAAAAGAGTCAAAACAAGTTCGATTGGAAAAGGCATGGTTTAGGCACATTGATTTTTCCGGTTATGTTTGCGGTTGTTGATGGCATGGAAACGATTGTGACAGGGGTTTGCCTGGATACCACGTATGGCTTTGCGATGCCGGAAGGCGATGCCATTATCATTGTCGGTATGGAGTATGCACTCTTTGCCTTTTGCTGCTGGTGCTACATCTATTGGAAGGAAAAGAAAATCTATAATCCGTTTAAAAGAGAAAACTCAGCCAGAATGCTTGGAGCTGTTGCAGACAATATCGGAATTGTTTTTTACAGCTACGCAATGGCGATTAATTCTGTTTCGACAGATCCTCTTCTGGCAATATATCCTGTGTTTGTTATGATCGGCGGACGGGTTCTTATGAAGGAAAAAATCAGTACACCGCAATACATTTGTTTATTGAGTATCATTGCAGGAAGTATCTTAGTCGTAGTAGATACAATCGCATTGTAAATTCCAAATAAGATGGAAGCATAATCTAATCGCTATACATGGATAATTAATAATTCGCAAAGGAGCAGATATATGGACATCAAACATTATTTCATTGAAAAAGGGCAGGGAGAGCCAATCATCCTGCTTCATGGGAATGGGGAAAACAGTGATTATTTTCAACACCAAATTGATGAATTTTCACAATACTACCATGTATATGCCATTGATACTCGAGGCCATGGGAAAACACCAAGAGGAGTCATGCCTTTTACGATTCGGCAGTTTGCGGATGATTTGTTGGGATTTATGAATGAACAAAAGATTGAAAAAGCGCATATTCTTGGTTTTTCGGATGGCGGAAATATTGCCATGATTTTTGCGATTAAATATCCGGAAAGGGTAGATCGTTTGATATTAAATGGAGCCAATATGAGTCCGGAAGGGGTAAAGCGAACAGTACAGATTCCAATCGAGATAGGCTATAAAATTGCGACAAAGTTTTCAAAGAAAAGCGATGCGGCAAAAACGAATGCCGAAATGCTGGGATTGATGGTCAACGACCCTAATCTTACATCGGATGACCTGGCCAAAATACAGGCTAAAACACTTGTGATTGCCGGAACGAACGATGTAATTAAAAAAGAACATACGATACAAATCGTTAAAAGTATCCCCTCGGCAAAACTCGCATTTCTTAGAGGGGATCATTTCATTGCGTATAAACAACATGAAGAGTTTAATGAAATCGTATTACAGTTTCTTCGGATGTAGGGATTTTACGGAATTTTTGATTTATTTACATTTACACAATATTCAAAAGACAGTGCTGTTATGATCTACACTGTCTTTTTTGGTTAATCATTTACATATTGGTTTCTGTACTCTACAGGGGTCATGTGGAATTGACGTTTAAATACTTTATCGAAATAGCCTCTTTCCTTAAAACCTGTTTCAAAGGCAATGTCATCGATTGTCAGCGATGTGTTTCGAAGTATCCGATCTAAAAGACATGGGAGCTGATAAAGTCTATGTTTTAGAACATGCATCTTTGAAAGATTATCGCTGTGATATCTATGGCAAAGCTCTGTGTGAACTGGTAAATAAATACGAGCCGGAATATTTCTTTATGGGTGCTACCGGAATCGGTTCTGAACTGGCTCCGACTACAGCTGCTCTTCTGAAGACCGGACTTGCTGCCCATGGTATTGATCTGCGTTGGAACGGTAAGAGACTTAACTGCATGGTTCCTGCTTTTGGCGGAAAAGTAGTCAGTGAAATATATATTCCTAACACCAAGCCGATCATGGCATCGGTAAGACCGGGTATCTTGGATGTATCTGAAATCGCAAAAAAAGATTCTGAAATCATCTTTGTAGATGCTGCCTTCTTAAATGAATTCGAATCCGGAGAAGAGTTCTTAGGCTTTGAACAAAACGAAAGCACTGCAGCGGATATTGAAACAGCTGAATTTGTGGTAGCCGCAGGGCGTGGGGCTGCATCGGATCAGGCATGGAATGCCATCAACGAGCTTTCCGATAAGTTTGGTGGAGCTATTGCCTATTCAAGGAGCTTTATCGATACCGGAAGAGTACCGGATGAATCCTGCATGATCGGTACCAGCGGTAAATCGGTAAAACCGAAAGTACTCATTAATGCCGGCATTTCCGGAGCTGCTCAATATGTATGCGGCATCGGCAAATCAAGAACGATTATCTCCATCAACAAAGAGCCAAAAGCTGCCATTTTCGGACATTCCGATTATGGAGTTGTAGGGGATGTAGATAAGATTCTTCCTGCATTATTAGAACAATTCAAATAATAGAGTCTTTTTCTAATAAAACGACTGACGGACAGTTAGTCGTTTTTTAATTCTATAGAAAAAAACAAGAATCTGTATTACGATACTTCTAGGAAATATACAGAAAACATTGAATTACGAGGTATTGTATGACAGATGATTTTTGGATTATGAGACCCTTTAATAAATTGTTTAACGGGGGTTTCATTTGTTTTATATTGATTTTGATTATCGCAAGTGTTCTGCTGCGAAATAAAAGTGAGAGCACAAAGCAGATGACTTTAGTAATCGCATGTATCTGCACAATGATTGGATTTGTCGTCTATAAATATTATCTATCTCTGGATAAAGAATTTAATATCATTACTGCAGATATGGGCGGATTTAACTGGTGGGGAGAACTTCCTTTGCAGCTTTGTAATATAAATATGTTACTGATACCTGTTGCGGTTATGACAAAGAATCGGGCTTTGTCCTGCTTCTCTTTCTTTGTAGGGCCGTTAGGTGCCATGATGGCGTTGATGATGCCTTCTGCCGGCTTTTCCGGATATTCGATATTTCTTCCCAGAATGTTAGGGTATTACGGAACTCACTTTATGATTGTGATTGAAGGATTGGCACTTGTAACATTTGGATTGTTTAAACCTCGGCTGTCGGATCTGCCAAGAGCGATATTAACTGTCATTATAATTGCCTTTGTAGTATTTCTTTTCAATTTGTTCTTAAGATGGACCGGCTTATTTCCTAAGGCGAATTATTTCTTTTCTGTTGAAACAGAGGGTAATTTCTTGTTGGAGATGTTCCATAAGTGGATTCCTGTTCCATTTTTATACTTATTACCATCGATTGTGATTCTGGGAACCTATATGCTTATAATTACGATTCCGTTTGAATTGATAGAGCGATTACACAGATAAGGAGAATCGAGTATGCATAAAAAGTTAGGAATGATATTAACACTGCTGTTGTGTATGGGTATGGTGTTTTCTACTCCTGTATATGCCAAAGATGATACAGAGACAAAAGAAGAAGAGAAAACGGATAAGGAAGAAAAAGGAAAGAAAGTTTATTTTGCGAGCCCAATGTTTAACCAGGGAGAGAAAGATTTTAATTTAGAAGTTGTCAAAGTATTGGAAAAACATGGCTATGAAGTCTTCTTACCGCAGCGTGATGGAATTGAAGGAGCTTTGTTGGAAGGCAAAACCGAAGAAGAAATGGTTAAGATGATTTTTGAACTGGATAATAAACAGGTTGAAAACGCGGATATCGTCTTTATGAATCTAGATGGACGTGTTCCGGATGAAGGAGCATGTGTGGAACTTGGTATGGCATATGCCAGGGGTAAACGCTGTTACGGTATTAAAACAGATACCCGTTCTTTAGAAAAGAATATGGATTTAAATCCAATGATTAGCGGATGCATGATTAAAATCTTCCAAAACTATGATGGTGATGAAGTGCTTAAGGAATTAGACCAATATTTATCTGAGAACGAACTGTAAGAAATGGGATGTATATTACAGTGAAAAAATAATTGTGAACTCTCAATGGCAGGGTGGAGCCGATTTGATTACTTATGAAGGTGCAAAGGAAATCATGAGTACGTATCTGGATGAAACGGAGTATATGAATCTTCCTGTTTCTGTTGATCAAGGTAATATGACTGTCAAAAAAATAATATCAAGGGATTTGATGTTCTTTATAAGCAGATGCACTCAGCGTATACGCATTTATGTGATAATAATTTAGACAAGATATTTATGTTGGGTGGCGGATGTGACGCAGATGTACCGGCCATTGTATATCTAAGTGAAAAATATAAAGGTGATCTTACAGTGCTGTGGTTAGATGCCCATGGAGATCTCAATGCACCACAAGAATCCTCAACTGCTCTGTTTTATAGGATGCCGCTTCGCTCCGTGATGGATGATTCCTGTTTTGGCCTTTTAGAAAATCCTTTTCCCTTAAGTCCTTCACAAACCATTCATATCGGCGGCAGGGATTTTGACGAGGCAGAAATATCGTTTATTCAAGAATCAGGTATTCGTGCATACAGCGTTCAGGATATTCGAAATAATCATGAATTGATTGATAAAATGATTAAGGATAT
>CACYBS010000176.1 GCA_902772725.1 Erysipelothrix rhusiopathiae | reverse complement strand
CAATCTTACTTGTATATTTAAGATTTGTATTTCTGATGATTTATAGGAACATTTAGTATTTATTCCACAAATACTTTACACTAAGTGACAATATAAAAGGTCCCAAACAGGGACCGTATTCAGCTATTTTCCTTCATAGATGGACAGCATGCCAACATCAAGGCAAGACCGGCTGTTCCCAACACATTAAAGGTACAGTCCAGCGTACCGTGAATCAAATAAATCAACAGAACACTGATAATTATGCCGTACTTAACGGCATCTTCCTTTCGTGCCTTTAAAATGTTTGGAAGTACATATCTAAAGGCATAATAAAGGATTGTGATTGTACCGACAATTCCATAAGAAGCTACAGAATCAATATAGATATTATGACAATGCGGAGCAACATGTCCGTTATACATCTTGCAGTACATGCCATAGGATTGCGGTCCCATTCCAAACAAAGGATGATTTTTTATGCCCGTCCAGGCACAGGACCAAATCTTATAGCGGGATTCAAGTGTCTTCATATCCGACAGCCGTGGAATCAAGGTTGGATGAACCACCACCCCAATTAAAACTACCGCAATACACAAAAGCGATAAGGCAAATAAACCTTTCTGATCGGTTACCCATAAATATACGGGAACCACTACCACAAGCGGTAAAAGCGCTGTTCGACATCCTGTTAGATACAGGATAAAAAACTGAAACAGTGCAATCAAAAGATAGATAAACCGGCGAAGGTAGTTTTTCACCTGCAGGAAACGCACCATGCACATCATCAGAAACATCTCCAACATAGTCGCATAGAGATTGGCATTGCCAAAGGTGGCTGTAATCCTGCGTTTCGGTGAATTAAATATATGAAAATCAAAGAACGAATATCCTTTTGATGCGGAAATCTGCTGAAATTGAAACAGTGCATAAATTCCAATCAAAACAGATAGCGCCAGAATCATATCCATCAGCCATATAAAGGTTTCCGACTTTGCGTGTATTCTGTACCAGGAAATATACAACATCAAAACGACCATGCCTAAGGCATTGATGGCTCCCACCCAGTTTTGATAAATCATGCTTAGAATCGTTTCGAAGATCAAAAACCCAAATAGGATCTGATACCCGGGAAGCGCTTCAATGGATGATCGTAAAGATTTATATCTCCATGCATAGAAAAGCACCATCAACATGGATACAACTGCTATCTCCTGGGGCAGTAAGATCATGGCCCCCACAAACAGTATGATCTTATCTTCTGTTGTAAAATAACTTTTCAAGCTTTCCATACTCTTTATATCTTTCAAATTGAAAACCCTTATACTACATCAAATTGATCATCGTCATCTTTAAAGGTTTCATCGCCTGATTTTCTAACTCTCAATTCCTGGTTCTTAATGGTAACACGAGAGCCCGATGGAACGGAGAACGTAATGAAGGCATTGGAGCCGATAACCGAATTAGCTCCGATCCGCGTTTCTCCTCCAAGAACGGAAGCACCTGAATAAATCGTTACATTGTCTTCTATGGTCGGATGACGCTTTACACCGTGTAACAGCTGTCCGGCACTGGTCGATAAAGCACCTAAAGTAACACCTTGATAAATCTTTACATGATCTCCGATATAGGTCGTTGATCCAATTACGATACCTGTTCCGTGGTCAATAAAGAAATACTTACCAATCGTAGCTCCCGGATGAATATCGATACCGGTTTTGGAATGAGCGTTTTCGGACATCATTCGAGGAATCAAAGGGACTTTCAGATCGAACAATTCATGCGCAATGCGATGTACGGTAGTGGCCAGAATTCCCGGATAGCTTAAAATGATATCCGCTTTTCCATCGGCTGCCGGATCTCCATCATAGGTTGCCTGCAAATCGGTATCCAGATACGCACGAATCTTGGGAATACGGCGCAAAAACTCCATAGTAATTTCACGGGAAGCAGATCGTACGGTAGCTGCATCTGCGCCCGCATATTCCGGACCGTTCTTTAAGGCAATCGCTACCTGTTTTTGAAGATTAAACATGACATCTTCAATTAAGGTAGAAAGTGTATGGCGGATGTTAAAAATCTTGTAGACACGGTCGCGATAATACCCCGGAAAGATAATCCGTAACAGCTTATTCATAATATCGATGATGGCCTCCTGGTCCGGCTGGTCAAGAGAGGTCATCTTATCAATATCTCTCTGGTTTTTATAATCCGCTAAGATCAGTTCCACCACGTCTTCTATTTCATTAAATTCATTTTCATTCATAGTCGAATTTCCTTCTACATTTCCAGAACAACAGCTTCATTGGCTCTCAATTTACCCGGTATCCAGTCCTTTTTGGAAGATACCAGAAGCTTTGCGTTCTTGACTATTGTATCATCATATTCCACTTCTTTATTACTGAAATTGACAAGTACAATGCAGGTTTTCTTAAATGTACGCTTATAAGCGATAATATTTTCATCATCCTCAAGAATCGGAGTAAAGTCTCCTTCAATCAATTCCGGATGCTCTTTTCTTAATTGACTCAATGTTTTATACCAGGATAATACCGAGTTTGGATCAGCTGCCTGTGCCTTTGCGTTGCATGTTTTATAGTCTTTATGGATTGGCAGCCATGGCTTTCCTGTTGTAAAGCCGGCATTTTCAGAATCATCCCACTGCATCGGGGTTCTGGCATTATCACGGGAAAACCGTGCCACAAATTCCATTGCCTCAGATTCATTGAAGCCTTCCTGTAGGGCAAATTCATATTGCGCTTTGGAATTGAGCTCATCATAATCATCAATATGGTCAAAGCGCACATTGGTGTAGCCAAGCTCCTGTCCCTGGTAAATAAACGGTGTTCCTCTTAAGGTCATCTGTAATACCGCAATGGCCTTTGCGGCTTCAATCGGATCACAATCCGATGAGAAATAGTGTGAAGCAGATCTAGGCTTATCGTGGTTTTCAAAGAAGATTGGATACCAGCCATTATCTTTGGTAGCCGCCTGAGAGGCAAAAAGAGCCTTTTTTAAATCGGTGAGCTTCCATTCATTTGGATAACACCATGTTTCTACACCTTCAAATTCCAGATTCACGTGAGAGAATTCAAACAACAGATCAAAAGCGCCGTCTTTACCTACCCAATGCTTTAGTTCATCGGCATGAACCCCATTGGCTTCGGCAACCGTAAAGATATCTTTACCTTCGGTTACCTCTTTCTTAAACTCCTTCAAATAATCCAGAATACCTTCTTGATTGGCAGTCATATCATGAATCGATACCATGCCGTCTTTTCCATCCGGTTTTCCATCGACATATTCTTCCGGCTTTTTAATATAGGTAATCGCATCAATTCGAAAGCCTCCGACACCTTTTTTTACCCAGAAATTAGCTGCATCAAAGAGGGCTTGACGCACTTCAGGATTGGCCCAGTTTAAATCCGGCTGCTGACTGGCAAAGGTATGCAGATAATATTCCTGGCGTTCATCGCACCAAGTCCATGCACTTCCGCCGAAAATTCCTCTCCAGTTGGTTGGCTCTTTTCCATCTTTGGCAGGACGCCAAATATACCAGTCTGCTTTGGGATTGTCTTTGGATGATTTTGATTCGATAAACCATTTGTGTTGGTCAGAGGTATGGTTATACACTAAATCAAGTACAATCTTAATTCCTCTTTTATCGGCTTCGCGAATCAATTCTTCCATATCCTCCATCGTTCCAAAAGATGGATCGATATCGCAATAATCCGCTACATCGTATCCGTTATCCACCATCGGGCTTTTAAATACCGGTGTGATCCAAACAGCACCGATGCCTAAATCCTGTAAATAATCTAATTTTTCAATAATGCCGCGGATATCTCCGCTGCCGCTTCCTGTCGTATCCTTAAAGCTTTTCGGATATAATTCATACGCTGTAATACTCTGCCACCATTTCATGATGAAACCTCCTTATGATAATGATTCCGGTAAGATTCCCGGAACATCGCGAATTAATATTTTATCTTCTTCCTCTAATTCTAAATTTAATTTAAATTTCTGGGATGGAGATAAAGGTACCTTATATCCCATTTCCCTTGGAACATACTTCCATTTTTTTATATCGAGATATAGATTCTGTGAAAATTGGATTAATTCCATTTCTTCTTTTGATCCCGGTGCAGGATCAAATTCCTGACTTTTATAGAAAAGACATAACGCAATCGCCAGTGAACAACACGGGTGTTCCAATATTTCTTTTGCGGTTTCTACATCAAAGTCCCGGCTTAATGCATATATATACAATGATTTTTCATCTTTACATTCCATCATCTTCATCCCCCTTATACTCTAAGAAATGATTAATAATCTCCATCAATACCGCTGTATCGATTGGCTTGATCGCAAAGGCATCCATTCCGGTATCCTTAGCCTCTTTTACACTTTCATCAAAGGCATCGGCTGAAAGAGCTATAATCGGAAGCTCCTCCTGTCTTTTGTAACAATACGCTTTGATCTGTTTGGTTGCTTCATATCCATTTAAAATCGGCATACGAATGTCCATCAATACCAGATCAAAGGATCCTTTTTTATTATTTTTCACCATATTTACAGCTTCCTGTCCATTGGCAGCCGTAAATACCTTTAAGCCCTCTCTTTGAAGTAAGCGGACTCCGATATCACGATTCAAATCGTTATCCTCAACTAAAAGAATCGAAGGTTTATGGGTAATAGTCTTACGGATGTACAGCGAAGTCCTGCTGAATATTCGGAAGCGCGATGTTGCGGAATATAACACTTTATCCTGCTGTGATAATTGCGTATCATCCTGACGCATCGCAATAGTAACTTTAAAGGTTGTACCCTTATGTTTTGCGGAGTACACGCGGATATCTCCACCCATTTGATCAACAATACCCTTACAGATAGAAAGACCGAGTCCGTTTCCGTTGATCTGCGTAACCATTTCAGACTCTTCCCTTTCAAATGGTTCATATATTTTCGATAAGAATTGTTCCGACATTCCGATGCCGTCATCCTTGATTTTCATTTCCACCTTTAAATAACCGTTAGGTGCTCCATCAAGCTGCTTCATCGAGAAAAGGATATGACCGCCGTATGGGGTATACTTAACGGCATTTTCCAGAAGGTTGATCATAACCTGCATATAGCGGACTCTGTCACAATAAACGTTTTGATTTAAACTTTCATCAAATTCAACATTCAGCGTCTGGGATTTATAATTCATTTCTCCATCTACCATGTTGATGACCGTATCCATCATTTCTTTTAGATTCGAGCTGGTCTCATTTAAATTCATACGTCCGCTTTCAATGCGTGAAAGGTCCAGTGAATTATTTAACATCTGCAGAAGATGGGCTCCTGAATGTTCAATTTTATTGATACATTGCAGCACCTCTTCCTTATCATCGATATGGAATTGGGCAAGGTGGGCATATCCCAGGATTGCGTTCATCGGGGTACGTATATCATGCGATAAATTCGATAAAAATGCCGTTTTAGCCCTTCCCGACTGTTCCGCTGCATCGAGTGCATTTTCAAGCAGGAAACGCTGGCGCAGCTCGTTTTCATGTTCTTCTGTGACATCCGCAAAACCAACGAGTGCTTCCTTACATTCTTTATGCGGATCACCGATGCCAACTACTTTGCAGCGATAGTATAAAATTCCCCGCTTGGTGTCAACACGGAAGGTAAAAGAGTACGTTGAACTTTCTTTAATGCGATCCCGAATCGAATCAATGGTCATCAATTCCATAAATTGTTTATAATCGTTGGAATAAACAATCTTATTGGCAAACCGGGACATCGATAAAGAAAACTCCGGCAGAATACAGTCTTTAATGACTTCATAAACTTCATTGGAGATACGATAAATAGAAAAAGTATCATGAATCAAATCGACAAAATACACACTGTCATATTCCAGTGATAATCCGTTAATCACATCCAAGCGTCTCTGGTGTTCCAGTTCCATCTTTTTGCGGTCGGTAATATCACGGAAGATGATAATCGCACGAATATGGCCGTCTTTTTCATCTTTATTCATGACGATGGTTTCCCGAAACCATACATCCATTCCGCTCAAATCCTGAACCCGATACTCTATCCATGCTTCCTTCTGCCCTTCTTCAAACATCTTCAGAAGATTTTCTCTGGTGGAGAAAGATTTAAATTCTTCGGCATTATCCGATGTGATCCGTTTTGCCCAGGTTTCGCGTATCAAATCAAAACGTCCGGGTATACGAATGCCATGAGCATGATACAGAAGATCGGATCGTTTAAAGTCTCCTGTCAAAACGACATTATCGGTTAAATCGACATCATAGCTGGATATCGATTGCGAAGAGATGATATCTTCATATCGATTTCGCATGGCGATATCTGTCTGCAGAGAGTTGAAATATATCTCAAAGTCCTTTTCCGATTGGAAATCGTTGATTGTCTCCCCGGAAAAAAACTGCTCGTTTCGATCATAATTCGGAATACAGATCAAAGCCTGCTGAGGCTCATTTCCATCCATTAAGGCTGCCCGCACATCAATGCGGGTACGCTTCCCGTTTCTTGCCTTGTATAACAATGAAAAGACATTGGCCCGTTGAAGATGAACGGTTACGCTCGGACAGGATAAATTATTTTCAAACCATACCCTGTGCTCCGGGTCCACAAAACGCAGCGCAAAACGATGATGTGCCTCGGTATAGGTATCCGCCAGGCTCATCAAAGGAGGTAATTCATTTTCCGTATTATAGGTGTAGATGATTCTATCCTGTTTTAAGTCGAGCAGATATACTCTTTTATATTCCGCAATAAGTGCATTTAATAAATGTTGTTGAATTGTGTTTTCCATAAAAGACCCCTTATAAGGATTGTTCCTTCCTTTTTCGATTAAAATTGCTCTTTAAGTATTATAACCTGTTTACCTTAATTTATGTAGCATTTCCCTTTTTGGCAAATCCACAAAAAACTGCAATCGTTTATTGTGCAGTTCTCAAATCTAAATTAAAATATGAGTAAAGAGTTAACTAGGAGGAAATTTTTAAAATGAAAGAATGGACACGCGAAGAGCGTTACAGAGTCCTGCATCATGCAGATGAAATCAAAGATCTTTATGAAAAGATCAAATCATCCAATTACCGTCAAACCTATCATGTAGAACCGGTGACCGGATTATCCAGTGACCCAAATGGATTTGGTTTCCATAACGGTACATGGCATCTTTACTATCAATGGTGCCCTTGGGGAGCTGTTCATGGCTTGAAATATTGGTATCACGTATCATCTAAAGATTTGATCCATTGGAAAAATGAGGGTGTAGGTATTCATCCGGATACAATTTTTGATAATAAAGGCGCACATTCCGGATCCGCATTCTCAATGGGTGATGACCTCTACTTATTCTATACAGGAAACCATCGTGATGAAAACTGGGTTCGTACACCATATACCTGTGCTGCAGTTGTCAAAAACGGTAAATTGAAAAAGCTTCCAAAGCCATTATTTGGACCGAGACCTGATTATACCGAACATCAGCGTGACCCAAAGATTCTGTATAACCCGAAAAATGAAACATATTATATCTTTATCGGTGCCCAAAACCAGGACCTTCAGGGACGTGCATTGATCTATAAGTCAAAAGAATTATTATCCGGCTGGGAATTTGCCGGTGAATTAAAGGTTCCGGGATTTGAAAATTTCGGTGGCATGTGGGAATGCCCTTGCATCGTAAATGTATCCGGAAAAGATATCTTGATCTTCTCTCCGCAGTATACAAAACTGCCGGGACGCGGTGAAAGCACAAACCATAATATCTATATCATCGGACATATGGACTATGATACTTTGACATTCACACCGGAAGAAGATTATCACTTCCTTGACTATGGATTCGATTTCTATGCAGCCCAATTTGCGGCAAACGTACAGGATCCGGATAAGGCAATCCTAATCGCATGGATCGGTCTTCCGGATAACCACTACCCAACCGAGGAAGAAGATTGGGAAGGAAGCTTGAGCTTACCAAGAGAGCTTCGCATTAAAGATGGCAAATTGATCCAGACACCGTTAGAAGGCATTAAATCTTTACGTGATGGAACTATCGAAGGAAAACTGTTACCAAGAGCCTGCAACATTGAAGCAGCCTTTGCCCCTGGTGATGCCGATCTAAATCTTTACACCAGAGAAGACGGAACCGGCGGAATGCGTATTCACTACGATGAAGCTAGTCAATCTTTAACAGTTGATAGATCCGGCATGGAAAAACGCTTCAACACCAATGTATTTGAAACCTTAGATTTCAAATTGGATAACCCATTACGTTCTATGAGTATTTATGTTGATAACTGCTCAATCGAAATGTTTATCAATGATGGAGAAGCTACATTCACATCAAGAATCTACCCGACAGAAACCGAATTTAACTTCACAAAGACGGATAATGTAGGTTTAACAGCTTATAAGATGAAAGCTTCTGTAACAGACGATTTTATCATTTAAAACATTTGACTCCTTCGGGAGTCTTTTTTATTGTCAACTTATATCATTTCTTAGGTTGACAATCGTAAATACAGGGGATATATTGTTAACGGTGATTAAATATGAATTCAAAAGATTTAGTTTTAACGGCTTTGATGGCAGCCGTCATTTCCGTACTTGCCCCTCTGGCCATTCCCTTAGGCAGTGGAATTCCTATTTCCCTTGCCACCTTTGCGGTCATGTTAGCAGGTGCCATCCTGGGTGAAAAATACGGGACCTTAAGTACTTTGATTTATTTGATCCTCGGAAGTATCGGAATTCCGGTATTTGCGAATTATGCAGCAGGATTTCAATGCGTCATCGGAATCACGGGAGGATATCTGGTTGGCTATCTTCCTCTGGCCTGGTTTACCGGTTATTTCTACCGAAAAGATCCAACCTTAAAAGGATTGGTTCTTGGCATGGTCATCGGTACCTTTGTTCTCTACTTGTTTGGAACGATATGGTTCTGCATCTTTGCGAAAATGGAATTTATGGCAGCACTAGCCGTATGTGTAATTCCATTTCTGCCGGGTGATATCATCAAGATGGTCGCTGTGGCGCTCATTACCCCGACTTTAAAAAAGGCCATCGCAAACAGGACCGGTGTATGATTCATCTAAGAGCGCATCACCTTTTCTGCATTCAAAATTTTGTCGGTAACGGCTACTCCAAAGAATTTGTCGACAATATGAAACAGGTCATTGAACGGCTTCAAAATGGAGAAGAGGTAACCATCGTAAAAGGCACAGATGATTTATGTGCTTTCTGTCCTCACAATATAAACGGAGAATGTGAATCGGAAAACCCCAGTATTTTTGACACTAACACGGAAGCGCTGCTTCCCTCTCCTTTTACTCATAACTGGAAAGCTCTTTCCGGTTATTTGAAGCAGTACAACAATGAAAATTTAGAATGGATCTGCCAAAACTGCCAATGGCTTTCCCTCTGTTTATCAATTAATCATTCTAAAGAAAAGGAACAGGATTAATCCAATGTCATTCAGTTAAGCCAATGCTCTTTACTGAATGTCTACTGAAATCACTCAAAGAAAGAGCGAACTTCAATTGAGATAGTTTG
>CACYBS010000175.1 GCA_902772725.1 Erysipelothrix rhusiopathiae | reverse complement strand
AGATGGATAGGAACGTTTTTATTTTGGAGGGTAAAATGAAACAATTAACAGGAAACCAGATTCGACAGATGTTTTTGGATTATTTTGAAAGCAAAGGTCATATGATTGAACCGGGTGCTTCTTTAGTACCGAATAATGATCCAACTTTACTTTGGATCAATGCCGGTGTAGCCGCATTGAAAAAGTATTTTGACGGCAGTGAAAAGCCAAGATGTAACCGCATTGCGAACGCACAGAAGAGTATCCGTACCAACGATATTGAAAATGTTGGTAAGACAGCCCGTCACCATACTTTCTTTGAAATGTTAGGAAACTTCTCTATCGGTGATTACTTTAAAGAAGAAGCTATTCAGTTTGCCTGGGAATTTTTAACCAGTGAAAAATGGATTGGATTCCCGAAGGAAAAGCTATATATTTCCGTTTATACCGATGATGATGAAGCGTATCGTGTATGGACAGAAATCTGCGGTGTAGATCCAAGCCATATCTTAAAGACCGATGATAACTTCTGGGAAATCGGAAAAGGCCCGGGTGGACCGGACTCTGAAATCTTCTATGACCGCGGTGAAAAATATGATCCTCAAGGTTTAGGAGAACGTTTATTCTTTGAAGAAATGGAAAATGACCGTTATATCGAAGTATGGAACGTTGTGTTCTCACAATATAACTGTGATCCGGAAATCGACCGTAAGGACTACCAGGAATTACCTCAGAAAAACATTGATACCGGTATGGGGTTAGAGCGTTTGGTTGCTTTGGTTCAGGATGGGGAAACCAACTTTGATACCGACTTATTCTTACCGATTATCCGTGCAACAGAAAAGATGGCAAAACATCCTTATGAGGGTGAATATAAAATGGCATACCGTGTAATTGCCGACCATATCCGTACGGTTACTTTTGCGCTAAGCGATGGGGCTAACTTCTCCAACAGCGGACGCGGTTATGTATTAAGAAGAGTACTTCGCCGTGCAGCCCGTTATGGTTTGAAATTAGGAATGGATGAACCATTCTTATATAAACTTGTTCCGGTTGTAGCAGATAATATGGAAGATTTCTATCCATACTTACAGGAACATGTTGCCTTTAACCAGCGCTTAATTAAGATTGAAGAAGAAACATTTAAAAAGACATTAAAGAACGGTCAGGCATTACTCGATGAAGAGATTGCCAAGGCAAAAGATGGCAAGCTTTCCGGTGAAGTTGTATTTAAACTGTATGATACGTATGGATTCCCATTTGAATTAACGCAGGAAATTGCCCAAGAGAATCATTTAGAAGTTGATCGTGCTGAATTTGATGTTCAGATGAAGGCACAGAAAGACCGTGCACGTGCTGCCCGCAATGCGAAAGAATCCTTCGCCACACAGAATGAAGAGTTGATGAAATTCAATGTTCCATCTGCCTATATCGGCTATGATCACTTTGAATGTGACGGTAAGATCATTGCCTTAATGAAAGATGGTCATATGGTCGATACACTCGAGGATGAAGGACAGGTTATCTTAGATCAGACCTGCTTCTATGCAGAGAGCGGTGGACAGGTAGCTGATACCGGTGTTATGACATCCGATGGAGTATTAGTCAAAGTATTAGATGTTCAGAAAACCCGCAACTCACAGAATTTACATTCTGTTGAAGTAGAATCCGGAATCTTGGAAATCGGTATGACATTACATTTAAGTGTGGATGCCGACAGAAGAAAGAAGATTACTTCCAACCACTCCGCAACCCACTTATTACAGAGTGCTTTAAAGGCAGTTGTAGGTGATCATATCCGTCAGGCAGGATCCTATGTATGCGATGATTATCTGCGTTTTGACTTCAACCACTTTGAAAAGGTGACAAATGACCAATTAGCTAAGATTGAAGATCTTGTCAACCAATATATCGCTGCCGGATATCCTGTTACCAAAGAAGTAATGGATATTGAAGAGGCCCGTAAGACCGGTGCTACCGCATTATTCAACGAAAAATACGGTGATAAGGTACGCGTTGTTACGATGGGTGATGTTTCTAAGGAATTCTGCGGTGGATGCCATGTAGAAAACACAAAGGAAATCGGTTTATGTAAGATCATTTCCGAAGAATCTACCGGATCCGATGTACGCCGTATCACTGCCAAGACAGGTTATGCAGCTTACCAGGAAACAGCAAAGCAGCAGGCTATGTTAGAAAATATTGCCGAAAGCGCAAAAGCCAAGGGTCTAAAGGGAATCGACAACAAAGTTGCCTCTGCTTATGATCAGATGAAAGCGATGCAGAAGGAAATCGATAACCTGAAAAATCAGATTTTCGCATTAAAGGCAAAAGAATGGACAAACGATGTTAAGTCATTAGGAAACGTTGATGCCTTGATTCGTAAGACCGAAGGTATGGATGCCGGTGCACTGAAAGATATCGTTTCTAACTTAAAGGCACAGAATCCAAATGTGGTATGTTTCTTTGCGAATGTAAACAACGATAAAGTTGTCTTTGTAGCCGGTGCCGGTAAGGATGCCGTGAAAAAAGGTGTACATGCCGGAAATCTGGTTAAGAAAGCTGCCCAGATCTGCCAAGGTAACGGCGGTGGAAAACCAGATATGGCCCAGGCGGGCGGTAAGGATGTATCCAAGCTCAATGAAGCTATGGATGAAATCCGTTCACAATTAACGAATATTTAAAACCATGAGCGATGAAAACATTTTATTTTTCATCGCTTTCATGTATAATAGTTTTATGTCAAGGAGGGTGATACTATGAGAGACATTACGGAAACAATGACATTTACTACCGAAGAAATTCGCCGTGAGAATATCAAGGCAATCTTAAAAGAGGTTAGCAATGCATTGGATGAAAGAGGATATAATTCGGTCAATCAGATTGCCGGCTATATTATCAGCAACGATCCTGCATATATTTCTTCTCATAAGAATGCCCGTAATCTGATTCAGAGAATCGAACGTTACGAAATCATCGAAGAATTGGTTCGTGCATATTTGGAAAAATAATGCAGAATAGAATAATCGGATTAGATCTGGGCTCCAAGACCTGTGGTGTTGCGATCAGCGACCAGGGCAGACTTGTAGCCAGAGCCCTTACTACGATTCGATTTCTGTCGGATGATTACGATGACTGCTTCGACCAATTGTTGGAATTATTGGAATCGGAAAAGATCAAAGATATCGTACTGGGGCTGCCAAAACATATGAATGGAGATATCGGTGAAAGAGGTCAATTATCGATTGATTTTGCCGATGAGCTTACTAAAGAAGGATATAACGTTACTCTGTGGGATGAGCGTCTTACAACAGTAAGTGCTACCCGCTATCTTTTAGAGGGTGATGTTTCCCGAAAAAAGCGTAAAAAAGTCATTGACCAAATGGCTGCAGTTGAAATTTTGCAGGGCTATTTAGACAAGTTAAACGGGGGAATCGGATAAATTCCCCTGTTTTTACGAAAGGATGATTATTATGATGGATTCGAATTCAATGTATGTTACTGATGAGAATGGAAACGAAAAACGTATGACAATTTTGTTTACATTCGACAATGACGAAACTAAGAAACAATATGTCGTTTATCAAGACCCTGAAGGAGATCAAAGTGAAGTAATGGCCAGTGCTTACACAGATGATGGCAGATTGATCCCTATTGAGTCTGAGGAAGAATGGGATATGGTAGAAGAAGTCATCAATACATTTTTAGGAGATGAAGAGGATGCCGAGTAATACAGCCCAGCCAAGAAAAAAGCGGCCGTCTTCCCAGCAAACAGCGCAAAAGAGAAGAAGACCTGCTTCATCGGCTAATTCACAAACAGCGAAGAAAAGGAAAAGACCTTCAACGCAGCGTCCGGATTCTTTAGAAACAAGACGCGCCCAGGTCAACCAGCAGCGAAAAAGACGTCCTTCAAGTTCGAGCAGCACTAAGAAAAGACGTCCGGAATCAAGTCAGAGTCAATCTGTAAAAAGAAAACGTCCGGCATCTCAATCAAGGTCTTCCGCACAAAGAAGACGTCCATCGAACTCAGCGCAAAGACGTCCGCAAAATACAGCGCCAAGGCAGGTGGCTGTAGCACCGGCTGCACCGGTATATGATCAGACCATTGATACCAGTCAGATCGTTCTTCGTCCTGCTGAGAAAAGAAGAAGAAAAACGCGTACAGTTCCAAAGAAAAAACAGCCGCAGAAGAAATCGAATCCATTTTTGAGATTTATAGTGGCTTTGATTCCGATTCTGCTTGTAGGCGGTGTTTTATTTGGGTTGTATAAGTATAAGACAGATTTAGAACCGGTAGGGGATGGCACAAAGGTAGTGACCATTGAAATCGAAGCCGGTCAATCTTATGATTCTGTTCTTGCGATGCTGCAAAAGAAAGGCCTGATCAAAGATGCCAATACAGCTAAGCTGTATACAAAATTCTTTGGAAACGGCCAATACTATGCAGGTACCTTTGAATTAAATAACGGTATGACCACGCAGCAGGTTTTAGCTTATATAGGAAACCAGAATAATGCGATCATCGATACCATCGTAATAACTTTCCCGGAGGGAAAATGGGCGAAGGAAACAGCTGAAATTCTGGCAGAAAACTTCCCGTATAAGGCTGAAGAATTCATTGAATTATGGAATGATCCGGAATATATTGAAGAGCTGTCAAAGACATATTCATTTATCAATCCGGATGATTTGAACAATGATCAATACCACGTGAAGTTAGAAGGATACTTGTTCCCGGAAACATATCAGTTCTACACCAATGCATCGATTGATGAAATCACAAGAACATTCTTAACGCAGTTTAATAATGTTTATCAGGAATATCAGGATTATTTTGATAAATCGCAATACACGGTTCATGAACTTGTTACGCTTGCCAGTGTTGTTCAATTTGAGGCAGGTAACTATACCGACATGCGTAAAATTGCCGGTGTATTCTATAACCGTTTAAACCAGGATATGATGTTACAATCCAGTGTAACGGTATGTTACGCATTATATGATGAATTTGATGATCCGGAAGATTGTGAAACCAATGCGGAAATCGACTCACCATATAACACCTATATGCATACCGGATTACCGATCGGACCGATTTTGAATCCGGGTGAAGATGCACTTGTGGCGGTATTGCAGCCTGACAACAATGAATACTTATTCTTCGTAGCTGATATTTACAACCGCAAGGATGGCTTAGTTCATTATTCCAAGACTTATGAAGAACATCAGGCGATGATGGAAGAACTCGGTCTTGTGATGGATGATGGTTCCACAACAGAAGCACCTTCGGAAGAGGTGCCGCAGGAAGAAACAACTGAAGAATAAATGATTGAATAATTTGTTTTTCATGTTATAATTGCGAATGCAAAAAGGAGTGTTTTCATGGCAGATACAAAAAAATATGAAATGACCCAGCAGGGTTACGATAAATTAGTTGCAGAAAGAGATAATTTGATCCATGTTGTTCGTGAACAGGTTGTTATTGAGTTACAGGAAGCCCGTGCTCAAGGTGACTTGTCCGAAAACGCGGACTATGATGCAGCACGTGATCATCAGGCTCAGGTTGAAGCTCGTATTCAAACCTTAGATGATTTGATCAAACATGCGATTATTATCCAGGAAAGCTCTAAATCCGATGTTGTGGAATTAGGTTCTACTGTTGTTCTATATGACTTTGAGGATGATCAGGAATTACGTTTCTCCATTGTTGGTTCCGTTGAAGCGAACCCTTTACAGGGAAAGATTTCCAATATCACACCGCTTGCCCGTGTTATCATCGGTCATCGTGTTGGGGATGTTGTAGAAGTTACACATATTGAGCATCCTTATAAAGTTCGTATTGATGCCATTCAGGCAAACAAAGACGACTTCAATTAGTAGTGTTAAAGAGAATGGTTTTTATCATTCTCTTTTTTCAAATTGAAAGCGAGATAAAACGATGGGTTTATTTGATGATTTATTCGATAAAAAAGAAAAGAGCACTTTTGAAAAGGTCATGGATGAAAGCATAGAGAAAATAGTCAACAGCAATCCAATTACCAGAGAGTTCACAAGATTATTTGATGATACCGCCGAAGGCATCTCTAAATCATTTGAAACGGAAGTGTATGGGCATCCTTTAGACCATTCGGGGGACAAGCCGGCTCTTGAAAATTTTGATGAAAACAGTAAATACTGGGATAAAATGTATGACAAGGTGGTCGATAAGCAGTTAGGACAGTATAAGGAATGTCCGAAATGCCATGAGGTTGCACCCGCTGATGCCGTTTTCTGCATGCGCTGCGGTGAAAAATTACCGGAGCACACACTGGCATATAAAACATGTCCTTATTGCGGGGCACAGAGTAAGCAGTTTGATACATTCTGCAGAAATTGCGGAAAGAAATTTGAAATCGATTTGGAAAAGTGATCTTCGGATCACTTTTTTATAGTCAGTCATACTTATGAGTGTTACTATGAATACAGAAAGGATCTATTTATGACATCACCTGAATCACTGGAACAACGCGTCATAAAAGAAGCTGATGGTACGTATACATGGCACTGCCGCATCGATTATGACTATTTTAAAAAGAGCATGAAATTAGGAATCATTACCTGTATTTTGATATCTATATCTATTCTTATAATGGGTCTTGTGTTTTCCTATATGGTAAGAGACTGGAGTTCTGTATTGCCGGTTGTACTGGCAGATGTGATCTTTATTATCATTTTTGTATCTATATTTGGCTTTGTGTTACATGTAGTAAAAGATCCATGGGAAGTATATAAAATGAGCGATGAATATGTAAGGTCAGGAAGCGGAAAATCCTCTGTCTACTTCTACTTTAATAAAGCACAAACGGTTTTAATGGGTGATCGATTTATTGAACTGAAAGGGAAGTATAAACGCTTCCGCATGTATTTTCCGGCGGAGGATAAATCCTTTATTCGCGGATTTGTGACAAGACATATTCCGCTTGAAGCCTTAGTTACTTATGATGAGGAAGCCTTATAAAAAAGTTGCCCTGCACTTGGCAGGGCATTTCCATTAGAATTTGCCGGATCTTCCTTTTTTTATAGAGTCGGATCTTGTCAATTGCGCCCGGTAATACTTTCCGGCATTTGTCTGTGCTTCCCTGCATCCTTTTTCCAATATTTGATCCGACAGAATCGCAAATACGACCTTCATATCATAGTCCGGGTTTTCATCCAGCCAGTCTTTTACGCTTTTTATCGCTTCTTTCCAGGCATTATCAACCGGGTATCCAAAAATACCGGATGAAATCAAAGGAAACGAAATGGAGTGACATCCATTTTTCTTAGCCAGATCCAGAGATGATTTGTAGCAGTTATATAAATGTTTCGGTTCACCGCTTTTTCCTCCGTTCCAAATCGGACCGACCGCATGAACGATAAACTTCGAAAGATTAAATCCCGGTGTGATAACGGCATTTCCGGTATCGCAATGTCCGATCTTGTTACAGGCTGCCTGCAGTTTTTCCGGTCCGGCTGCCGCAAATATATAACCGCATACACCGCTTCCGTGAAGCAGTTTTTCATTGGCTGCATTTACCACAACATCTGTCTTACAATCGGTAATACTGGTTTTCTGAATTTCTATTGTACTCATAAGAATTCCTCCTTATTTGATTCTATTTTATCAATTGTTCATCCCATTCTAAATAAGTTTTCGATTAAATTTATATTTTGACGTATTAGATATTGGTGATGGTATGAAAAAAATATTGATATCTATATGTATGTTCTTATTATTGGGACTGGCTTTTTACGGACGCTATCAGCCGGTATCTCTTGAAAGAATCAAACCGATGATCAAACAGATTGAAGTGAAAGGGGAAGTCAATGACCCTGGTATTTACGCTTTGAAATGGGAAGGGACGGTTGAAGACTGTATTGATGCGGCCGGCGGCCTTACAGAAGAGGCGGATGTGGATGCGATCTCTCTTGTCATGCAGCCCGAGCCCGATTCTGTAGTAGTGATTCCTAAAAAGAACGAAGAAGGAATTGAAAGAATCTCAATTAACACGGCAACTTTGCAGGAACTGGATACACTTCCCGGTATCGGACCTTCCATTGCCCAGAGAATAATTGATTACCGATCAGTTACACCGTTTTCTACAATAGAACAAATCAAAGAGGTAAAGGGAATAGGGGATAAGATGTTTGAAAAGATCAAGGATTTGATCTGTCTATGAGTACTTCCTTCTTTTTACTGGCTATAGGTTTTTTCCTTTTAACGGTGGTAAAAAATATCGTATGGATCAGTATTATTGCCTTCTTGTATGGATATTATCTTTTCCGTAAATTAGAGAATTACAATATCCTTTTTCTATGGCTTTTTTGTATCATCGTTTCCTTTTTTCTAATGCCGGGTAAAATTCCCAAACCGGTCAATGGGATTTATCATATTTATTCTGTAAAAGAGAATTACTGTCTGGCAAAAAACGGTGAGTATAAAGTACTTGTATATGGACTCACCGATCCAAATTTTGATGATGAATATTATCTGGATTCCTTTCAAGAGATTGATTCCATCCGCAATATCGGACAGTTTTCTTTTTCAGATTATATGGAAAAACAGGGAATTTGTTTTCAAGTGTACGGGAATGATGAAGCATTAAAAGAAAAAGGCTGGACAACTCGTTCCATACTCTATTCAAAAGTGAAAAATCAGCCTTTATCCGATTTCTATAAAGGTATCTTTTTTGGGATTTATACCGATACCATGCCGGATATCTTTCGAAGGCTTTCTCTACCGTTTGTAGCATTTATTTCTATGTTAGAGAGGTTATTGAATAATATATTTGATAAAAAACATACCAATTTGATTTTATTTGTCTTCATATTTTTGTATGGATATCATCTGGTATTTACAATTTCTTTATATCGTCTGCTACTAAATCGCATGGCAAAATGTTTATTCGATGATTACAATGCCCGATTTGCGTTTTCTATGTTTCTTTTTATTTTATTATTTCCCAGTCATACCGCTGATTTTTCCTTTGTGTTTCCGCAAATTTTTCAATTCGTTCATCATTTCATCCACTGTCAGAAACAAAGATGGATCGTTACAAAAATGTTGTTGATCATGATGGAGTTTTTGTATTTCGGACAGGTAGAAGTTATCTCTCTATTTCTGTTTTCTTTCCTTAGAAAGGCATCGGGATATTTGTTTGTGGGTGCATTTATCGGTGTGTTTCTATCACTTGATATCCTGAGTTATTTTAATGTTCTATTGTCCCTTATTCCAAAATATACAATCTACTTTTATGCAGGACTCATTTATATCTGCCTTGGATGTATGACATTGTATATTCTGCTTAAAAATGTCCATTGGATTTATAAAATGATGATTGTCTTATGTTTTGTGATATGGCCTTTTATAGGTTGTTATTTAGATCCGTGTTTTCATGTGTATATGATTGATATCGGGCAGGGGGACTGCACCTTAATTGTTGAACCGTTTCAGCGCTCTACGGTGATGATCGACTGCGGACAAAGCTTATATAAAGATAATATGGAGGTATATGTAGTTCCGTTTTTAAGGAGCATTCATGTAAATCATCTGGACTGTCTGATCTTGACGCATGATGATTTTGATCACTCGGGAGGCTATGAATCCCTGTCTCAACAAATTGAAATCAAAGAGTGTATAAGAAATTCAAAGACCGAGATTCCGGTATCGTATCCATTTCTTTCTTTGTGTCCTGAAAGAGAGGCTAAGGATGAAAATGATAAAAGTATTGTATCTTTGTTTGAATATGATGGAATCAGTTATCTCTGGATGGGAGATGCCTCTACGGATGTTGAAAAACAGATTATCAAGGAATATCCAACACTTGAAACAGATATTCTAAAGTTAGGACATCATGGCTCTAAAACAAGCTCCTCTTTTAAATTTCTTGATGAAATGGATCCTTTGATCGGGCTTATCTCAGTCGGTAAACACAATCACTATGGACATCCCGATTCAATTGTGATTCAAAATTGTGCAAAGCTGCAGATTCATGTATTAATGACCAAAGATGTCGGGATGGTAGAGCTTTCCTCGTTTTATGGCATCCATTGGATGCAAAGTGCATCCGGATTATTCGGACTATTTTGAAAGAGGAAGAAATAGAATATAATAACTACAGAAGTGAGGTTATTGTATGTTTGAAAAATTTCAGAAATTTATGGGGATTGAAAATAAAACAATTAACAATCCTGAACAGTTTTTAAAGACTTATTCCGGATGTACATTTCAACATGGTTTATATCGAATTCATCGCTTAGAAGATATCAATAAGTGGACAAATATTGTAGAAGAAGTATTTCCAAAATATAAAGGTAACATCCTTGTGTTTGGATATGATTGGTTAGGAAGACAATTCGCCTTAAATCAAAAAACAGGCACCATTTTATTGATGGAGCCGGGAACCGGGGAAGTATTAAATATCCCTGCTGATTTTGTTGCTTTCCACGATGAAGAAATTGCCGATTACAGTGAGGATTCATTGGCTTCCGATTTCTTTGATGATTGGAGAGCAGCCACCGGATATGAATTGGCTCATCATGAGTGCGCCGGCTATAAAGTTCCTTTATTTTTGAACGGTCAGGATAATCTTTCCAACTTGGAAGTATCGGATATGGAAGTGTATTGGTCCTTGATGGGAGCAATGATTCATGGATAATTATACCGATCTCAATGCCAAGGTTATTGATGCGTGGGCTAAGGAAGGCTGGGCATGGTCGATTCCTATATCTCATGAAACATATCTAAAAGCACTTGAAGGGGACGGTAAAATCTATTTAACCCCAACCAAGCCGGTACCTGACAAATGGCTTGGTAATATCAAGGGAAAGAAAGTTCTCGGGCTTGCCAGCGGCGGCGGCCAGCAGATGCCCATACTTTCTGCGTTTGGAGCAAAGTGTACGGTTTTAGATTATTCTTCAGAACAAATTGAAGCTGAAAAAATGGTTGCCGAAAGAGAAGGGTATACCATTGAGATTGTTCGTGCGGATATGACCAAACGACTTCCTTTTGAAGATGGATCATTTGATATGATCATTCATCCGGTTTCCAATGTTTATGTAGAAGAAGTGATGCCGATCTGGAAGGAATGTTTTAGAGTATTAAAATCGGGAGGCTTTTTATTGTCGGGGCTTGATAACGGGATAAATTTTATCGTGGATGAAAAGGAAGAAAGGATTGTAAACAGACTTCCATTCAATCCCTTAAGAAATCCGGATCAAAGCTTACCCGAAGATGAAGGAATCCAGCTTTCACATACTTTGGAAGAACAGATAAGAGGACAGATTCTGGCAGGATTTCAGATCTTGGATTTATATGAAGATACCAATGGGGAAGGAAGACTCCATGAATTAAATATTCGTTCATTTTGGGCCACATTAGAAAAAAAATAAATAAATAGGTTATAATATTTCTTGTGACAAGAGGATTTTGCGTATGAACTATATACTGCATGGAAATGATATCAGTCGAATTAAACAGAAACTGGCAAACTTAAAGACATCCAATCATATTGAAAATACGGTTACTTTTGATGCGCTAAGCGATGAACAGTCTTCTGTATTATCTGAGATGGATTCTTTTTCTATCTTTGATGAAAACAAGATGATCGTAGTAGATAACGCGACTTTCTTATCTAATAAAGATACGACCCATTATGAGTTAGAACCGTTTATCAAGCGTATCGATCAGAATGATTTTATGATGGTTTTTATCTGCCCGACAGAGAAATTATCCTCCCGAAATAGAATGGTCAAAATGATTGTATCCCAATCCAAAGTCTATCCATGTATCGCCTTGGATGTCAAAAGTCTTCCGTCTTATTTGGAAGAAAGCTTAAAAAGACATAAACTCGAGATGGATTTTGATGCCAGAAGATGGTTTTTAAATCATGTAGGATATGATTCACTTCGTATTGATCAGGAGCTGTATAAATTAAAGACGTATAAAGATCATATCAGCTTAGCTGATGTGGAACTCATGGTTGCACCTGAGCCTTTAGATGATGTCTTTAAGATGGTGGATGCACTGTTTCAAAAAAATGCCTTACGGCTGTTAGCGTTTTACCGTAATTTTAGAGAACTGAATATGGAGCCGGTTGCGATCAATGGATTGTTATCGGGGCAGATCCGCTTCCTTTTTCAGGTCCGTCATTTAATGGACAGGGGTCTGGGAAAAGATGAAATCGCATCGATTATGAAGGCTCATCCTTACCGCATACAGATCAATATGCAAAGGGCAAGGGAGTTTTCATCAGAAGATCTTCTGGATATGTTGGAACTGTTGGCGGATCTGGATCAAAATATCAAATCCGGAAAAATTGATAAGGATGAGGGCTTTGAACAGTTTATTTTGAAAATGTTAGAATAAAAAAAAGAGTTTCCGATCGGAAACTTTTTTATTCCATATTATTAATAGCTGTAGCCAAACGTGCTTTTTGACGAGCTGCGTAATTCTTATGATGAACACCCTTAGCAACGGATT
>CACYBS010000174.1 GCA_902772725.1 Erysipelothrix rhusiopathiae | reverse complement strand
TTTAAAATCCGGATAAAAAGATTTTAGGATCTTTTGAATATCACTTACTGTGAGATAACCGGAAAAGCCGGAATCAGCTAATACGCATCCAAGACCGGTCATGTCATCCTCTGTAATATTTTTTATATCTTTTCCGAGTAAATCGATGGTGCCACCATCAATTCGAATCAATCGTAAGATGGATTTAAATAAAGTGGTTTTTCCGGCACCATTCTGTCCGATTAATCCGGTAATCTGCCCGGGTTTCACCTCTAATGAACAATTTAAAGAAAATCCCGGATAGTTTTTCTTTACATCCTGTAACTTTAACATGTTTAATCCTCCAATAAGAGTTCCAACATATCTCTTATTTCATCATTTGTCATACCGCAAACCAGTGCTTTGTTGACAACAGTTTCCAGTTCCTTCTCAATTAACACTCTTTGTTGTTCTTTGATCATCTCTACATTGGTACCTGTTACATAAGTGCCTTTTCCATGGATCGTGGTAGTAAATCCTTCTTCTTCTAAGCGGTCATAGGCTTTTTTAACAGTTAGGGCACTGATTTTTAAATCAGAAGATAATCTTCGCACAGAAGGAAGACTGTCACCCGGTTTTAATTCACCGGATGCGATTTGGTTTTTGATTGCTTCCATGATCTGCTCATAAATAGGAACCATGGAAGACGTATTTAATATTAAGTTCATAGCTATTCCTCGTAAACAGTATATAACAGTATATAACAGAATACAACTGTTTATTGATAAATAACAGTAAAAATAAATGCGGATGGAAAATTATTCATCATATGGTACAATGAAAAAACAGTAGGGAGGACACTATGAAACGAAATATTAAATTAGTTATTGCGGATGTCGATCGTACACTTCGTATGAAAGGTAATCCGGATATTGGAGATAAAACCCGTAAGGCATTCCAACAGCTTCATGAACAGGGTGTGTTATTAGGTATTGCATCCGGTCGTCCGTTGTGGCAGAGTTTGGAAACACATTATAAGGAATGGAATCTTGGCTTTCAATTTGATTTGATTATCGGAACCAATGGTGGAGAAATTCACGATGTACGCAAAGATAAAAAATATGAAATCAATTATTTGCAGCCGGATGATATCAAGAGAATTATCACAGCTATGGATCATTTCGATTTAAATCCATTCATCTATCGAGATAATTATATGCTGGCAACAAGAATCGATGATTTAATGAGATTGTCTATGCACCGCAATAACAGCGAAGTACAGCTGATCAATGACTTATCGGATTATTGGCAGATTCCGACCGGGAAAATTCTATATAGAACTGCGACCGGTGATGATATGATACCGGTGGAAGCTTTCGGTAAGACGCTGGAAAACGATACTGTCTGCTGCTTTAAAACCGATGTGAATCTGTTAGAATTCCAGGACCGCAGAAATTCCAAGGGCTCCGCTTTAAAATGGTATTGCGAACAGAATAATATTCCTTTAGACCAGGTATTGGCTTTAGGTGATGCAGAAAATGATATGGCTATGTTGGAGGAAGCCGGATGGTCGGTTGCGGTAGCTAACGCAATGCCGGTCGTAAAGGAAATGTGTGACGATGTTACAGAATTTGATGCTGCTCATGATGGAGCAGGGGATTTCTTGCTAAAACATTTATTAGACTAAGACACGAAGAGACACGAAAGTGTCTTTTTCTTGTCTTTTCTATTCGAAATGACAATAATAAAGACATGAATAAATTGCTATCAATTATTACGATCATTTGTCTATGGACCGGTATGATTCCAACTGTTCCGGAATACGATGGAAATCTTGTTTATGTGATCAGCGAAGAATCCGGATTCACCAAAGAAGAAATAGCTGTTAAAGACAAATTTGAAAAGTACAGCGAGCTTGATGAATTAGGACGGTGCGGACCTGCTTATGCTTTAATTACAGAAGATATGATGCCTGTTGATGGTACTACAAGAGGCAGTATCGGAATGATTACTCCTTCAGGCTGGCATACGGTACGCTACGATGATTTAATTGAAGATCATTATCTCTATAACCGGTGCCATCTAATTGGATTTCAATTAACCGGACAGACTACCAATGAAAGAAATATTATAACCGGAACAAGATTTTTTAATACCCATGGTATGCTTCCTGTCGAAAATGAAATTACTTCCTATATCAAAACGAGTCATCAACCGGTCCTCTACAAGGTGACTCCGGATTTTAAAGGAGATAATTTAGTAGCTTCCGGTGTTCAAATTCAGGCATGTTCTGTGGCAGATGACTGCAATACAATTTCTTACAATATTTACATCTATAATATACAGCCGGGAATTGAAATAGATTATGCGACCGGTGACAGTCATGAAATCGAAGTAACACGATTGGTTATTCCGGTTGGGTTTAATTTGGTATTAAACACCAATACGAAAAAAATCCATCTTCCGAATTGTTCTTCGGTAGATACCATTAAAGAAAAGAATCGTAAGGATGTATTTGGAACTATTGAAGAATACGAAGAAAGAGGATATACAAGGTGTAAACAATGCCTGAACTAAAAAAGCGGATGCTAGATCCGCTTTTTAAATGCAAGGATTATTCCTGTTCCAATGCTAATGTTCTTGTAGTGATGTCACATACAGAAGCTGGTCCATAGTACTGGATAGCACCTGGATATAAGTAGCATGTTTCAGCTGCCCATTCAGCTCTGTGAGCTTCGAAGTACTTGAATGGCTTGCCGTCTAATTCAACAAGAGCTTTCTTGATAACCGGCTTATCTTCACCATGTCTTCTTTCCATGTTCATCATCTTAGTGATAGGCATACCACCTGCTACCCATTCTTCTGCAGGGCTCTTCAGGTTAGAAATCTTTGACAGATATCCAGTGTATCCGTACTGGATCAACATGAATGCGTTGTAACCTAAAGAATAGCAGTAGTCAGCATCGAAGTTAGATGGGAATGCACATCTTCCTTCGTAACCGAAGAAGTGGTGTAATGGGCTGAACTTACCGTTATAAGTTCCGGCAGCTTTTCTTTCGTCTAATTTAGCTTTAACTAAAGCTGAGAATAATTTTTCAGATTCAATCAAAGATACCTGTACGTTTCCGTGAGGGTCTCTTTCAAGGAATAACTGCTGCTGAATAGTTTCAGGAAGGATTGCAAATACTGCCATAGATTCAGCTGTTAAACCTTTTTCGATGAATTCATATTTTTCTTTCCAAGTTCCAAGAGCGTTGAATGCATCAGCCTTAGCACCTGCTAATAATTCGTTGATTTCAGCAATTAATACAGAGAATTCAGGAACGAATTCAACAACACCTTCAGGAATGATTGCAACACCGAAGTTCATGCCTTTAGCAGCACGTGCAGCTACAGAATCAGCGATGTAGTCAGCAATCTGGGAAAGAGACATCTTCTTAGCTGCAACTTCTTCAGAAATTAAGCAGATGTTTGGCTGAGTTTCTAAAGCAGTTTCCAATGCAACGTGAGAAGCAGAACGTCCCATAACCTTTACAAAGTGCCAGTACTTCTTAGCAGAGTTAGCATCTCTTTCGATGTTTCCTACTAATTCAGAATAAGTCTTAGTTGCTGTATCGAAACCGAATGAGCATTCGATATCTTCGTTTTTCAGGTCGCCGTCGATTGTCTTAGGGCATCCGATAACCTGAACACCAGTATTATGAGCTGCGAAGTATTCTGCTAATACAGCAGCGTTTGTGTTGGAGTCATCGCCACCGATAATAACGATTGCAGTGATACCGTGTTTCTTACATACTTCAGCTGCAACTGCGAACTGTTCTTCTGTTTCTAATTTAGTTCTTCCGGAACCGATAATATCGAAACCACCGGTGTTTCTGTATTGATCGATATACTCGTCATCGAAAATTAGATAGTCATCATCTAATAATCCGCTAGGTCCGTTTTTGAAACCGTAAAGTACGTTTTCGCTGTCAGTCTGTTTTAATGCATCGTAAAGACCGCATACAACGTTGTGTCCGCCCGGAGCCTGTCCACCGGAAAGGATAACACCAACAACCTGTTTCTTAGGTGCGGATGTGTTCTGACCCTTCTGGAAAACGATTTCTTTCTTTCCATAAGTGTTAGGGAACAAAGCCTTAATTTTTTCCTGATCGGCTACGCTCTGAGTAGGTTCTCCTTCTTTAACACAGATGGAAGCAATACCGTTTCTAAGCATTCCAGGAAGCTTCGGTGCATACTGAAGTCTTTCCTTCTGTAATGGTGAAATATTCATTATAATTTCCTCCTTGTATTCTGTTACCATTATAACAAATCTATTCTT
>CACYBS010000173.1 GCA_902772725.1 Erysipelothrix rhusiopathiae | reverse complement strand
TGGGAATTACGCTGATACCTTTCTGATACCATTTTGATACCATTTTCTAAAAAAACATTATTTTGAGTGGGTAATTATATGTTGTTTCTTTAAGTTTTCTTCATACCATATCAGATTACGGACAATGTTAGCTTTTGCAGTGATACGTTCTATGAAACCATTTAAGTAATAAACATACCCCATCATGAGAAAATCACGATGGGGTATGTGTTTATAAAACTAAATCTTGAGTTCCAATTTCATTCAATTTTTCATCAACATAATCAATTGCGATACCATGTTCAATATTGAAACGATATTCACACAACAGTGCTACTTCTCGATTTTTATCATTACGAACGATATATAAGGAAGTAGGAATTACATATTTGAAAATATTGCTGAATTCTTTTTCTTGGAATTTATCTTCATCTTTTTTCAAACAATATTCCTTTAAAGCATCCAGAGATGTATCAAAGAAGGAATCAGATTCTTCGACCTTTTTTAGAGCTTCTTCCTGAATGGAGGTGACTTTTTCATCATCAAAACAATCGTAAATTACATCTAATTGGAATTCACGACCCCAAATATTCATGTTTATTGTTTTCATAATATACCTCCGTTATTTATCGAATTGCACTGCTTTATTTACTGCAAGAGAATGTCCACCCGTATGTGGGATGTTATCATGAACTTCATGTGGAACAGCTTGAATGGTTTTACCATCTTCGCATTCATGAAAGTCAAGATTATTATCCCTTTTCCAATCTTTTACATCACGAGATGTCCAGTCACTTCTGCCATCCTTTTTTTCTTTGTTCCATTTTTCCGCCATCGCTTCAAAAGCTTTCCTGAATGTTCCTTCTCTACTTGTTGTAATGTTGTCAATTCTGATGGTTTCTTGAGAGAAAGGTGAAAAGTCAGGGAATCCATTTTTAAATTCAACTCCTTCACGACCGTAATCCCGGAAAACATTATATAAACCTTCATTTTTAGGGATACACAAAGAGTCACCTGGTTTTCCTGTCCAATCAAAATACTTTTCGGATGGAAGTAGGATGTTTAATGTATCAATGCGAACATCAATATTTTTTTTGCTGGTATTAATATCAGTCTTAATTTCACTTTGGATATTACGAGGTTCTATCCTTCGATCAATATCTAATTTGTTGAACGTATTTTTTGCTGTGTCCATTACCTTTGACATTTTTTCCAACATTATCTTAGATTACCTCCTTCAATCCAATTTTGTAATGAATCAATATCATTCATTTGAAAGTAAAAATAATATGTGATTACCGATTGAATAACATCTCTTCGAACCTGTCCAACAATATCATCATAATGGTGGTTGAGAGACTTATCAGCAGCTAGTGTCCAATCTTCTGGATTATTCGATTGGTCACTGGCTTTCTTTACTTGCTCTAACACATCTGGGTATAACTCAGCCATAATAGGTGCCATCTTGGTCATTCTTGGTTCTTCAGGTGGATCAGATACCCATTTTAAAATAGATACTTGGACTGACGCATCTAGTGAGAGTCGATCCATCTTTTCTTTTAAATCTTTAAGAAGGTGTTCATTTGTGATTTTGGTACCCTCACTTAAGATCGTTGAGATTTCTACTGCATCCTTTGGATTATAGTCTTTTTCATGTTCATCAAAGTCATCCATTGAGTATCTTTCTTCATCATATTCATACTTTTTGATTTTACATAAAATAGGCTGAACCCATTCATTTTGATATACTGCTGCAACACCTCGTGGAAGTTTCGCTAATTCTTTAATTTGTGCTTCATTTAAGTTAGCAGCCTTACCAACAAGCTCACGGTCGGACTGGTCTGGTAAACGCATAATGATTTTTGTGTTAGTATTGCGGATAACTGACATATCTAACAGACCCGGTGCCTGATCAGCAATGATAAATCCTTCTCCATAGGTACGCATTTCCGCAATCGCATTAGAAATCATTTCTACACTTTTACCAAGTAAGTTAGAACCTTCAGCAACCTGTTGGGTAGAAGTTCTTTTTAAAATATTGTGCGCTTCTTCAAGTACAGTTATATGTTTTAACTCTGCATTCATGGTTTCGGCATGAGTCATACGATATTCCTGCAGTTTTAATACAAGCATTCCCATTAATAGTGACTTAGTTTCCATTGAACCTACACGGCTTAAATCGACAATGACATTTTTATCAAATAAATCTTTTCCGGATATTTCATCCTGAGTAAAGATCATTCCATTAATACCATTTGATAGAGAATTGAGTCGTGTTAATAAAGAACCTTTATAAGCTCCTTTATTTTCAGTGTCATATTCACTGGTGT
>CACYBS010000172.1 GCA_902772725.1 Erysipelothrix rhusiopathiae | reverse complement strand
TCTATCTTCTCTGGATTCATCTACATATTCAGGTGAAGCACCGTTTTCAATATAGGAAGTGATTGAATTGGTATTGGAATAACGGATTCCGTTTTCCCTTCCCGATGCCCCGCATCCTACACCGATAAAATCCAAATCTTCCCAATAAGAAAGATTATGTCTGGAGTATTTACCTTCTTTGGCATAGCTGCTGATCTCATAATGTTCATATCCATTCTCTAAACACATATTTTGAATCAGCTCATACATATCGGCTTCTAAATCCTCATCACAGGATTCAATCCCCTTTTTGCCAAAAACAGAATTCTCCTCAATCTGCAAAGAATAAATCGATAGATGATTTAAGCCTAATGAAAGAAAAGCTTCCATATCTTTTCTTACATCCTCTATAGTCTGTCCGGGAAGTCCGAAGATCAAATCAATAGAGATATTGTCGATTCCGTATTTTCTAAAAAGCTCAATGGAGCGATAGACATCACTTGAAGTATGTTTTCGTCCGATTGTTTGAATCAGAGAATCATTGAAGGTTTGAACTCCTAACGAGATGCGGTTTACACCCAGCTTTTTATAGAGTTTTACCTTTTGTTCCGTTACAGAATCCGGATTACATTCAACCGTCCATTCATATCCATCATTGAAATGCGAAATAAAACAGGATGCGATTTGTTCAAAATCATCGGTTGGTAAAATCGAAGGAGTACCACCGCCAAAATACAGCGTATCAATCGATGATACATCCTTATTCTCAATTTCTTCTAAAAGCCTTTTAAGCCATTTCTCTTTAATCGATTCGTTATAAACGATACGGCTGAAATCGCAATAGAAACAGATGGACGCACAGAATGGTATATGTACATAAATAGAAGACATTATTCATCATCCATGGAAAGAACGGCCATGAAAGCTTCCTGTGGGATTTCTACAGAGCCCACCATCTTCATGCGCTTTTTTCCTTCCTTCTGTTTTTCCAGCAGTTTCTTCTTACGTGAGATATCACCACCGTAACACTTTGCCAATACGTTTTTACGTAATGCCTTAATATTGGTACGGGCAATGATCTTGCCGCCGATGGCTGCCTGAACAGGAATCTCAAATTGCTGCTTAGGAATGATCTTCTTTAATTTAATGGTCATGGCATTGCCTCTGTTATAGGCAAAATCACGATATACAATCGTAGATAAGGCATCGACTACCTGACCGTTTAACAAGATATCCATCTTGACAAGATTGGTAGCTCGATATCCGGATAAGGAATAGTCAAAGCTTGCGTAACCCTTCGTAGAAGATTTCATCTTATCAAAGAAATCAAAGATAATTTCACTTAAAGGCAGCTCATATACAAGGGACATACGTACATCGTCTAACACCTGCATATCTACATATTCCCCACGCTTTTTCTGACAGAGATCCATCATAGCTCCGACATAATCCTTCGGTACTAGGATTTCAGCACGCACAAACGGCTCTTCTATACGGTCGATATTCTGTGCCGGCGGAAGTGCGGCCGGATTATCGATCTGTTCCATCGTTCCATCTGTTTTATAAACATGATAAATAACAGAAGGACTGGTTGCGATCAGATTTAAGTTATATTCTCTTTCCAGTCTTTCTTCTACCACATCCATATGTAAAAGGCCTAAAAAGCCGCATCGAAAACCAAAGCCTAAAGCCTGTGAAGTTTCCGGTTCATACTGCAGGGCTGCATCATTTAATTTTAATTTTGATAATGCTTCCTTCAAGTCATCATAGCGGGCATTATCCACCGGATAAAGACCGCAATAAACCATTGGCTGCATTTCCCGATATCCCTGTAAAGGTGAATCAGCAGGAGCATCTTTATGTGTGATCGTATCACCGACACGTACATCCTCAATGTTTTTAATGGCACCGCTGATCCATCCTACATCTCCGGCTTTAAGCTCATCTTTTACTAGTTCATTCGGTGTTCTGACACCTACTTCAATTACCTCATACTCAGCTCCTGTTGCCATAAAGCGGATCGTATCCATCGGACGGATCGTTCCGTTTTTTACACTGACATAGGCAATAACACCGCGATAGGAATCATATAATGAGTCAAATACCAGTGCCTGCAGCTTTCCGTTTGGATCACCGGATGGAGCCGGTAATTTATTCACAATTTCCTCTAAGACCATATCGACATTAAGACCGCTCTTTGCGGATATTTCTACCGCTTCCGAACAATCCAATCCGATTAGATTTTCTATTTCTTCCTTTACAACCTCCGGCTGGGCGCTGGGAAGATCGATTTTATTGAGTACCGGTAATATTTCCAAATCATTTTCAATCGCAAGATACACATTGGCAAGTGTCTGGGCCTGTACACCCTGGGCTGCATCGACAACAAGTACAGCTCCTTCGCAGGCTGCCAGCGATCTGGATACTTCATAGGTAAAGTCAACATGACCCGGTGTATCAATTAAGTGAAAGATATAATCCTCCCCATTTTTGGCATGATACATCAGTTCAACGGCATTAAGCTTAATGGTAATACCGCGCTCTCTTTCCAGATCCATCGTATCCAGAAGCTGCTCTTTCATATCTCTTTTTTCAACCGTTTCGGTCAGTTCCAGAATACGGTCTGCCAGGGTAGATTTACCATGGTCGATATGCGCTATAATTGAAAAATTTCGTATATGTTTCTGATCCATGGAATCCCTCCTATTCAAATTGTTTTCCGACTAAATTATTTCCCTGTCCATTCGCAAAAGCTTTTCCGCTAAGCGCCGCTTTTCCTTCCATCTGGCATTCATCTACGTATAATATGCCATCTTTTAATGACAGGGCAAAAGTATTCTGCATTTTCCCAAGTACTGTAAAAGGTGTATCGACTTCCTGTTTTTGATAGCGGGCTTTTAAAATCTTAAATTTTTTACCGTTTAATAATACATAAGCACCCGGTACCATGGACAAAGCACGAATCTGACGTTCGATTTCGATATCGGATTTTGTCAAATCCAGATGTTCATCCGCCTTGGAGATCATCGCAGCATACGTTACCTGACTTTCATCCTGAGGCACAAATACCGCTTCATCCGAACAGATTTCATCATATTTTTCACAAATTAGATCCGCTGCTGCAAGTCCCATTTTCTCAAATAAGGAAGAAGAGGTTTCATCTTCATCAAGAACGATTTCCTTTGTGGCAAAAACACCGCCGGCATCCATCTTAGAAACCATTTCCATCAAAGACATACCGGATACCTTTTCCCCATTCCAGATGGCTCTTTGAATCGGTGCTGCCCCACGATACTTCGGTAACAGTGATCCATGCAGGTTGACACAATGATATTGCGGTGCTTCTAATACTTCTTTACCTACAATCTGTCCATATGCACAGGTAACAATCACATCCGGATTCAAATCAATTATTCTTTGATAATCGGTTTTTATATGGCTTGGCTGAAAGACTTCAATATCGTGTTTCAGCGCTACTTCTTTAACAGGTGAAAAGACGACATTCTGTTTACGGCCAACACGGCGGTCAGGCTGTGTTACAACCAGAACCACATCGATCCCGTTTGTGATCATCTTTTCTAAAACCACAGCAGCTATCTGTGGAGTACCCATAAATATACAACGATTTTTCGTCATGGAAATCCCTCCAATACCTCGGTATTATACCTTATTTTTTTCATCTTGTGTTGCAAAGGGTATGAAATTTTGCTATAATCTCAATGCATTTTATGTCAGGAGGTGTAAAATATGCCACAAATCAAATCACAGAAAAAACGTGTAAAGACTAACAACAAAGCACATAAGTTAGTTGTATCCAAGAAATCTGCTCTGAAAACTGCTATTAAGAAAGTTTTAGCTGCAGTAGAAGCTGGAGACAAGGAAGCTGCTATCGCTAACTTCAATAAGTGTAACTC
>CACYBS010000171.1 GCA_902772725.1 Erysipelothrix rhusiopathiae | reverse complement strand
ATCCGGCGAATTAGCAAAGTTAATTGAAGTAGTAGATGAACCATGTCAACTATCTTATGCTGAGAAAGACGGAGCTATAGCAACTCAATATATCAAACTAAAAGTTAAACTGAAGTTAAGAAAGGAATCACCAGAGTTACAAAAAGTTGACGCCCAAGATATAAATTTCACTAAGTTGCTTTCTGTGGCTACTATTAATTTGATTGATGAGAACGAAACAAAAGTACAAGATTTGGAAATAAAATCAGAGGATAAACTTAAATTAAAAAAGTTACTTCAAGCAGAAGAAGGAACTGAGGAGATTATAACATTCGAAGGTGAATTCCATAATTCAGATGATGCTCCCAAATGGTTCAAAGAAGCTTCAGCCTTTACACCGTATTTGACTGGAGATGTCATTGTTGGTGATGGTGTAACATCTTCCGCCTCAAGTAGTTTTGATATTGACGGTAGTCATGACCTTCATGGTACTGTCGATAAATATCCTATAACAATGCATCTTGAAATAGATGGTTCTGCTGTAAAAGGTGCATACTATTATGACAAAAAAGGAGCTAATGCCAAGCTGAAATTATCAGGTACAAACGAAAATGGTATTATAGACTTGAATGAAACGGATGAGGATGGTACACCAACAGGTCACTTCAGAGGAAAATTTGATGATGGCGTCTACAAAGGACATTTTGTTACAAATCAAGGAAAGAAGATGCCATTTGTCGTTTCGGAAGAGGGTGCAGATAATGGCGATTTCAACTTTGATTCATCAGATGATGTTGAAAATAACGATTTTACAATGGGAGAAGGTGATGTTTCAATAGATGAATTTCTTGATGAATATGAGAAGTTTTGGCATAGTTATGCAAAGTTCTGCAAGAAACTTGACAAGGATGATCCAACAGCAATGATAGAATATGCCAAACTAATGAACCAGGCTGAAGAATATGACTCAAAACTCAGAAAAATCAAGGGGAAATTAAGTGTCGATCAATTAAATCGAATGAATAAAATTAGCGCAGAAATTATGCAGTTAAATCAATAATTATTGTCAAACCTATTCAAGCCCAAATGCCTAATTTAGGCATTTGGGAATTAATATTAGTTATGTACAGATTATATAAAGATAGTTGGGAATCCAACTTACAAATATTTTTATCAGCGAAAGCATTACTTTTAATATTTCTTTTCTCAACGACTAGTAGTTTAAGAGCAATTACACAAACTGACGTCCAGCATAAGCAGAAATACAAAGAAGTAAAATACCCCACACCAAATTATGATCATAACAAGGTAAATTATCCTCAAGGTGTTATTCTTCACCATACAGCAGAACCCACTATTGAACGTTCACTATGTGTACTAACTTCTTTAAAAAAGAAAGTAGGAACACATGTGGTAATTGATACCGATGGGACTAGATATGTAATGGCAAAACCTGAAGTTGCAGCTTATCATGCAGGGTTATCTGTATTAGATGGCAAAGAGGGCTGTAACTATTTCACTATAGGAATAGAGTTTCAGGGTAATACATTGGAGAAACCATTAACAAATGATCAGATAAACAGTGCCATAGAATATTTGTTGCCAATTATCAAGAAATACAATATCCCAATAAGAAATGTTGTAACTCATGAAATGGTTCGCCAAGCTTACAAAAAGAAACACCCTAATAAGAAATGTAGCGGAAAAGTTGATATTACACAGACTGAGTATAAGCGTTTTATGAAATCATTAAAGAAAGCTTATGAATATTAATAAAATTATAATCCTCTCATGTTTGCTTCTTTTTGCAGGAGTGGGATATGCACAATCATCTAAGTCAAATAACTCTGGAGAATGGGTGAAGGTGCATGACGATGATGAAATGGTAACTATCTACTATGATTCTAATATTGTAACGGATAAAAAGGGTAGGCACATTGTATGGGTTAAGGCTGTGTATCATTCAAAAAGATGGCAGCAATATTTTGCAAATCAAATAGGCAGTCGTGTACCTGTTGTAACAACAAAGACCAAAGCAATGTATGATGACATATACAGCTATGTTATGGTTCGCCAAGTGAAGTGTTATAACAAGGCAGGGAAATTGCTTTATGACTCAGGTGATGATACAGAAGGCAATTGGGGATATGTAAATGCCAGCGATCCCGTTGGAATTGTAGGAGAATATCTTGATAAGCTTAAACGAAAATAATCATACATTCAGCACCCGTGATTTGTTTGTCATATATCCAGTTCAGTCACTGTGCAGTATTCGATTATTTCAGTCTAAGCGTTTCACAAGTATTAATTCCATTCGTTTAGGTCGGCATTGCTTTTAACTGATTTGGCTATGTCCTCAGAAAGATTAGGGAAGAAAGTTATTCCTGTGACGCGTTCCACCTCGCTGATGGTATTGACATAAAGATCGTTACGTTTGGTGGTGTCTGTGTTCTTTCGAATGAAACCAATCCCTTTTGGGGTGCCATTCAGGCAAATCACAACCTTGAAGAATGCTTCTGGTACAACTATTTTGTTTGGGCCAATAGTTTCGTGTTCCTTGTTATATAATATTGGGCCACAAATAATGTAGATATCCCCATATTTTTCGGCCCATCGTCTGCACGCCATTTCAATCTGGTTCCAGTCACCACTGTTCAGATTGGCGTTTTGCGGACAGCAATTAGTGAAGAGAAACGATTCGTACATAGCATCACCATCCCACTTGTTATCGCCAGCAGGGCACATGTGGCCTCGACTCCAGCCACTGCCTTTATAGTCTGCAAGAGTTGCGCGAGGGACAAGGAACCTCTTCGTCCTCATACCAAGCATTAGTAGGACGTTGATTTGGGCCAGAGGCATGCTCAGCTGTCAGATGCCAAGCCACCCAATTGGGAATCTTGTTGTCTTTATTATAGGAGACAATATAGCCTTTCCGGTAAAGAATCTGTTCAGACTTGTTGTTGAGTGGTAGGGGAATATCTATTCTGCTGTCATTCTGTGCATAGCACTCAACTCCCAATGCTATAGTAATGCATAAGGTCAGAATAGCTATAATACCTATATTTCGTTCTTTAAACATGCTGCAAAAATACGAAAAGGATGTCAAAGGAGCAAATGTTTCGTAGAATTTTTTATCCATGACTCACGGGGGGGCTGTCCCCTCT
>CACYBS010000170.1 GCA_902772725.1 Erysipelothrix rhusiopathiae | reverse complement strand
TATGACAACCTACTACTGCCCGAACATGGAAGAAGCGCTCCGCCGTGCCAAGAAAGCGGGGCGAGAGCCAGGTTGTTACTTCGGCGGCATCACATTACGGTCCGGGAGAAGGGGATTTGCTGTGTATCGTGACGGGAAGGTGGTGGCGCAATATACAGCGATGGGGTGGCAGTAATTTTGAATTAATAACAAAATGTGGCTATCTTCACACCGATGTATCGCTAATAACAATACACTATGCGTAGATGGCCAAATGAAGATCAACTGGAACGATACTATTCCCGTTTGGAACGATATGCTAAGCCATTGAGGAAGGAAGATTTTCATCCGGAATGGGACGAAAGGATTGAACAGCTTCGTCTGCAATTTGGCGAAGTTGAAGAGTACAAGGATTTCTTCGAGAATGCACACTCCCTTCTTGAATCAACTCGCGCTGTCGGCATTCCACTATTTGAAATTGACACATGGATTGATAAAGTAAGAACACTTAACGAGCCATGGGACGATGTTATTCTTTATCGTAGGAATTGCCCGCTATTATCAGTGGACCAAATCTTTAAGTGTCTATTTTGTCTCTGTGATGAAAACATCAGCCTCATTTTACATAGTTTTGAACATCTTAGTTACGATTCTCGTTTTCAAATAATAAACGCTCTTCATCAGAATAGGAAAAGACGTTTCTCGAAACTTATTAAAGAGTCACTGTCCACGAATGACCTTGTTCTTCTGTCTGATATTTGCTGGAATAATAAACTAACTAATGCTACCGGATTAGGGAACGGTTATCATTGGCATTTTGAGTTTTCGCGGTCAACCGTCAAGGATCTTAACAATGCAGATAGCGTTAAGACAGTTGATGATTTTATGACCTTCTTTGGTGCTGTAGGTGGCACATATTACAATGTTTGGCAGGATTTACATAGAAAACCGTTCACGAAAGAGCGGTATACTGATAGAGAAAAAAGCATCCTGATAGACATTATTTCTAGACCCGAAGCCGCAGTTTTAGAACAAAGTCGGATAAATATAGAGAAGAAATGGCAGGAATATCAAGAGAAAAAAAACGGGGCTAGCAAAGAACAGTTGAGTGCAGAAAGAGAATCCAAAGAGGCATCTAATATTACCATCGAAATGCCCGTGGAAGTCTTTTCGCTTCCGGAGTCTTTTTTCTATCCTGCCAGTGAATACCCCATTGACCAAAAGAATCCCAATGCACATTTTATTCCCGATTTTGATATTCAAAAGCATGGTGGAAGTAAATTTGCCGAACTAATCAATACGATTTCATCATTTGGTTACATTGCTCCGTCTACCAGAAACAAACAGCTTCTTACATATGTGCTGACTGGTCGATGTAAGCCCAACGACTATCAAGAGGGTGAAAAGGTCGAATGGATTGACAGCGGATATGGCTACGAATTGCTCTTTGTTATAAAATACATCATTGGAAACGAAAAGGGCAAATTTGAGAAAGCCCGAAATCTTTTCAACGGTCCCCAGTGGCTCGGTAAAGGGGATTTTAAGGACCAAGCTGACTACGCAAAAGCAGATTTCAGAAAAGCCCTGCACGCCCTCTACCCTGACGAATGTAAAGTAAAAGGCCACGTGGAGAAAGTCGATGGGCCTGTAAAACACATAGATTGGGACTATATCCCAGATAGTATCAATAAAGAAAAATAACACTATAGAAAGCCACTCACTGACAATAATGTTTCAGTAATGTTTCAGTACGATTAAAAAACTATCAGATAATTATTTGATTACGAATAATTTATATTAAAAATAAGGTGGCCTTTCTCGTGCCCTGTTCGGCCGCATGTTGCGGCCTGGGCACCCCTCCACCCCCCGCCGATTCGCGGCTGCCCCCGAGGGCGGCTCCATGTTCAAGGGGATCAGCACGCAGTCATTCGTAATGTACTGATTACTAAACCTTTATTTTTTATCTTGTACTGACCCCCTGGTTTTTCTGCAGGGGTTAGCACGCCTGTGTGCTGACCCCGT
>CACYBS010000169.1 GCA_902772725.1 Erysipelothrix rhusiopathiae | reverse complement strand
TGCGACACGTTTCTGGTCATCCACAGAATCATCTGCCAAACGAATACCCGGAGTAACAGTTAAGAAATCATCCCCGCATGCTTCATGGATTGCCTTAGCTTCATGAACGGAACATACAACACCATCAAGACCGGCAGCCTTGGCATTTTTCGCATAGCGGATTACGCAGTCCATCACTTCACCCGGAATACCTAATTCTTCATTCATGGCTTCCTTTGATGTGCTGGTTAACTGTGTTACCGCGATACACATCGGGCGTTTGCCGCCTTTTGCGCCTTCATTTAATCCATCAACGGCAGCTTTCATCATCGCAATACCGCCGGCTGCATGTACATTGGTAATATCTACACCCAGATTGGCCAAATTCTTCATACCGCCTTTTACGGTATTCGGAATATCGTGTAGCTTTAAATCTAAGAAAATGTTATGTCCCATTTCCTTTACTGTCTGTACGATATCTAAACCACATGCGTATGTGAGTTCCATACCGATCTTTACATAAATCGGCTTATCAAATTTGTTTAAAAAGTTAACAACTTCTTCCTTTGAAGAAAAATCTAATGCGACAATTGTCTTACTCATCTCTAAAACTCCTTCCAACTGCTTCTTTAACACTATTATATCCATATTTTTCCAAAACCTTAGGTAAGTCTTCGATGATTTTCGGACATACATAAGGATCCACAAAATTCTGGGCACCAACCTCAACGGCGCTGGCTCCGGCATTTAAGAATTCCAAAACATCTTCAGCGCATGTGATACCGCCTACTCCGATAACCGGAATCTTCACCGCTTTGGCAACCTGATATACCATGCGGATAGCAACCGGTTTAATAGCGGGTCCGGATAAACCGCCGGTTAAATTTGCCAGCAATGGTTTACCGGTCTTTAAATCAATACGCATACCAAGAAGCGTGTTGATTAAGACAATACCATCAGCTCCTGCCTCTTCTACTGCCTTGGCAATTTCAACAATATCCGTAACATTCGGAGATAGTTTTACATAGACCGGTTTTGTGGCCGCCTCTTTTGCCATACGGGTAACCTTAGCTGCAAGCTCAGGCTTTGTTCCAAGTCCAATACCTCCGTGTTTCACATTCGGGCAGGAGATATTTAATTCGTAGGCATTGACCACGGTTGTATCATTTAACTTTTTGATGACTTCTACATAGTCTTCCTCAGAAGCACCGGCTACATTGGCTAAAATTTCCGTATCATACTTTGCCAGGAAAGGAAGCTCTTCGGCAATAATATGATCAACACCCTTATTTTGAAGCCCAATCGCATTAAGCATACCCATCGGAGTTTCCGCAATACGCGGTGTCGGATTTCCAAAACGTTCCTTTGGCGTAGCCGATTTAATCGCAATACCGCCTAAAACGGATAAATCATATAATTCGGCATATTCTCTTCCAAATCCAAAACAACCGGAAGCAGGTATAATCGGATTCTTTAAATTCAATCCTGGCAATTTTACTGAAAGATCCATTAGATTTCCACCTTTCCTACCGGGAAGACAGGTCCATCCTTACATACACGTAAGGAATGTCCTTCCCTGTCCTTAACAACACATCCCATGCAGGCACCTAAGCCGCAGGCCATACGTGCCTCTAAGGATACATATCCTTTTGTATATTTTTGATTGAGCGCTCTTAACATTGGTGTCGGTCCGCAGGTATAAATCATATCTGTATTAATTCCATTTTTCTCAATGGCATCAATAACTGTTCCCTTTACACCATAGGATCCATCCATCGTTGCGATATAGACATTGGCACCGATTTCTTTAAATTCGTTTTCATAGAAAATCTGGGAAGCATCATTAAATCCAAGTACAACATCTACATGAACATTTTTTGCGACAAAGCGTTTGGCAAGTTCATATAAAGGTGGTACTCCGACACCTCCGCCAATTAAGATCACAGAATCGGTATCTTCTAATTCAAAACCATTTCCCAAAGGTCCAAATACATCTAATGTTTCTCCCTTTTCAAAATGAGTTAACTCTTCGGTTCCTTCACCCAATACCTTATAGATAATAACCAATCCGTCGTCCTTGATTTCAGAGATAGAAATCGGACGTCTTAAGTAGAATCCCGGAATCTTGATATTAATAAACTGTCCGGGTTTTGCCTCTTTATATAATTCGGTTTTTAATTCCATTTTCCAAATATCTTTTGCGATCGAGATATTGGAAAGAATCGTTGCGTTATCGATCATTTTACACCTCTAATGTATGAAACGGCTTAAATCCAAATGCCCGCTTGATAACAGCTCTTCTTACTAATACACCGTTGGACATCTGCTTAAATATACGGCTCTTTTCCGATTCGACTAAATCCGTATCAATTTCAACACCGCGGTTCACCGGTGCCGGATGCAGAATAATCGCATGGTCTTTCATTCGGCAATAGCGTTCTTTGTTCAAGCCATATTTCTGTAAATATTCAGCGTCGCTCATTCCGGCAAGTGAAGCGCCTCTTTCTTTCTGTATGCGCAGCATCATAACAACATCTGCCCATTCCACAGCTTCATCAAAATCCATTGTCGGAAAGCCTTCTCTTTCCCATTCCTTCGGTCCGGCAAAGACAACTTCGGAATTGAAAAGCCCTAAGGCTTCTTTATTGGATGCAGCAACACGGGAGTGTAAGATATCACCTACGATCACAACCTTCAATCCTTCCAGGGTGCCAAATTCATCATACATAGTCAACAAATCTAACAGGCACTGGGTTGGGTGATTGGCCGCTCCATCTCCTGCATTTAAGATAGGAATCTGAATGGATTCCAATTCTTTATAGTATTCTTCCTGCTGGTGCCGTATTACAACCGCATCGTAGCCGATGGCTTCAAATGTCTTTACCGTATCATACAGGGTTTCACCCTTGGTAACACTGGAAGTCTCGGCATGGAAATCAGCAACCTTGCAGCCCATCTTGTACTCTGCGCTTTCAAAAGAGTAGTGGGTTCTTGTCGAAGGTTCAAAAAAAAGATTAGCAATCATTGCCTTATTACGAGGTAACTGCCAATCTGAATAGGAACTATTAAAAAGTCTAGCGTCATTGAGAATGTCAAGAATATCTTGACGGCTGAGATCGTTCATAGTTAATAAAGAATTTTTATTCATAGACTTATCTCCTGACCTTAAAAAAGGGGATTTAAAATATTCGATTTCAAACCCCTTTATTATCACGTTTATTCTAACATAAGATTGATATTTTTCAATTAGTTTTTCCGACACTCTTCCAGAACAAAAGTTATTTGATAGAAGATCTCAGCGCATGTTCTTCTGCCTCAATTGAAAAGTCCTGATGATTTAAACCCAGCCTTCAATGCTCTCACACTTTTCTTTTGCCCAGTTTTGAATCTGATTAATTTGATCATCCACTTTGGAACCAATTAATTCGTATGGGTCATCTACCATTGCTCCTTTGCAGATTTCCTGGATTCTGACAACACTTCTGCCGGCACCGCTGCCCTCACTGGTATTCACCGGGATGATGTATTTCCCGCTCCAGTCATAATGTTCAATAAAGCCTAATACCGGCATCGGAAGTGCATTCCACCAGTTTGGATAACAGAGAAATACAGTATCGTACTTTTCTAAATTATCCGGATATACCTTTAATTCAGGGCGAATCCCATTCTCCAATTCTTCTTTCGCTTCATTAATCATTTTCATGTGGTCTTTTTCATATGTTTTGACGGTCTCGATTTCAAAAAGATCTCCTCCGACAGCACTTTGAATAGTTTCGGCAACTACAGCGGTATGCCCTTTTTCTAAATTTACAATTTTCATTCCCGGGGCAATGGTTTCCCCCTTCATCGAAAAAAATACTGTTAAAATATTCATGTTAATCTCCTTTGTCCAGCCTCTCTATTTACTTAAAAGATAAAAAAATCAATAAAAGTAATCAATTCAAATATTTTTTATTTTGATTCGTATCACTTATCTAAATTGTACTACAGATTCGTGTATTTGCCTTTCTATATCCGTCTTTTACGGTTATATTTATCCCATGCTTTTCACATAGTTCCATGATTCTTATCTCACATTTATCTGCTACCATAATGGTGCAAGGGTGATAGATATGGAACTTAATGTATTTTTCTTTTTAAAAATGAAAAAGGATGTAATCTTCTTCTATGATGATTTTACAATTGAAGAAGGATTACAGCTTATGCAGAAACATCGATTTACGGCAATGCCAGTTGTGGACCATGATGGTATATACCTAGGTACTATCAATGAGGGAGATTTTCTGAGATACTTTCTGACACACAATGATACTGCTCCCGAACATCTCATGGGCACAGAAGTTAAACATTTACTGCGGGAGGGTTTTAACCCTTCGGTAACTGTCGAAACACCGGTGGATGAAATTTTTCAACATTCGTTGAATCAGAATTTTGTACCCATCACCGATGACAGGCAGATATTTATCGGCATTGTGACGCGTAAAACGATTCTGGCATATTTATTGGAAGAAGCTAAAAAATACATTCCGTTGATTGAGGATCAACTATAGGCCTTCGTTCCGTAATCAGGGGCTGTTTAAACAGCCCCTTTTCTATGTTTGAAAGCTACAGAGAATTGTTGTATCATGGTAGTTACTCTGGGGGTGAAGGCAATGAATAGAATTCAAGAATTGTTACAGGAAAATACATCAGTAATCGATGAAGATATGGTTGATTTCGATTTGTTGTTTACGCATCAAATCAATACGGAGTTAACCGAACTTGCCGGTGAGGCCTTCTTCGAGCATTTTAAAGATGAAGGTATTACGAAAATCGTTACGATTGAAACAAGCGGAATTGCGTTTGCCTATGCCGCTGCTTTGCGTTTAAATGTACCGGTTGTCTTTATTAAGAAGACAAAGCCATCTACGATGATGTATCCTTATCACACGAAGGTATATTCTACCTCTAAGAACAAAAGCTTTACTTTATGTTTGGGAAGAGATGTTCTTAAACCGGAAGATAAAGTACTCTTTATTGATGATATCTTAGCCAATGGAGAATCCTTCCTGGCGATTGAAAGATTGATTGAAAATACGGGTGCAAAGCTTGCCGGTGCTGCCATTGTCGTAGAAAAGACTTTCCAGGATGGTGCCAAAATTATTCGTGAAGAATTGGAGAATGTCTGCGTATTGGCATCGATATCAGAAATCGCAGACGACAAAGTTATCTGGTCATAACAAGGAGGCTGCCAATGTCACATAATAAAGTTTTACATATTATTCTCAGCATATTGGCAGCTATTGTTCTGCATATTGCGGTTGTTCATCCCATATTGGACTTAGTGACAATTTTATCACCGTTAGAAAATGTGGGAGCCATTTTTATTGAATCCTGCATGGTCTATGAAGTGACAAAGTATTTCTTTCAGGGATGGACAAGAAGAGATAAGGTCTTAATTACGATTAACTACATTATTACGGTATTGTTTATCATGTTTGTACGTCCTAAATTAGGTGGAGCATATTTTCAATTAAATCCCTTCGCCTTATTTCGGGAACTATATTACGGAAACTATTATCAATGGATGATTTTCTTTTGTAACATAGTGATGTTTATACCGCTTCCCTATATTCTGGGTCACCGCATCTTAAATAAAACAGCTCTGTTTTGGACCTGTTTTATGATCGGAGTTTTGTTGGAATTATTACAGACAATCACCCATCGAGGTATCTTTGATTTAGGAGATATCCTGTTGTATTCCATCGGAATAATCATCGGCATGATCATACGCAAACGTTTATTTACCAAGCAGCAGAGAGTAGTATATCGCTAGTCTCTTTTTTTTATCCTAAAATGACAATAATATGATTCAGTTGTAAAATATAATAAAAACAAGAGGTACCGAAAAATGAAAGTGAAACTTATGGATATTATCGATGCCATGGAGGATTCCAATATCGATGTTTCTGCATTTGTAGATAAAAAAACCGGTGAAATCGTATACTTTGATGACAATATAATGACGCAAGAAGAAATGGAAGAATTAGATGAAATGTTAGAAGAGCATGGATGTGCCCGAATTCCGGATAAATTTGAAATAAACGATTATAATATTATGGCATCTTTTGTACAATCAAGATCTGATACAGAATATAAGCGTTTATCACGTGCGATCATCGGAAAAGGGGCTTTCCGCCGGTTTAAAAATGGAGTTTATCGGTTAGGTATCGAAAAAGAATGGTATGAATGGCGTGATAATACTTATAAGCGAAGAGCAATTGAATGGTGTGTAGAAAACGGTTTAGAATACGAATAAAACCGGGAGTTAAGAAATGAGATTATTTATCGCAATTTTGCCTTCGGATAAAATGAAAGAGGCATTAATTGATATTCAAAATAAGATGTATGATCATGACATCCGAGGCTACTATACTACAGAAGAAAACCTCCATTTAACATTGGCGTTTATCGGTGAATATGGAGATCCTGAGAAAATCATGGATATCCTTTCGGAAATTGAATTTGAGCCCTTTGAAATAGAATTGGATGAGTTAGGCTGTTTTGATGATCTCTGGTGGGTAGGCATTAAGCAGTCAAATCCACTAGAAGTTCTTATCAACCGCATTCGAAGAGCTCTTGCCAAAGCTGATATCCCATATGATAAAAAGAGCTTTATGCCTCATATTACACTGATTCGTAAGGCTGCGGGACAATTACAGTGGATTCAATCCGAAAGCGCTGTGATGGAAGTAAGCACAATCTCTTTGATGCGCTCGGACCGTGGTAAAAACGGAATGATTTATACTGAAATCGAGGCTTTTGATGCCCAAGAATAAGGCAGCAAGAATAACCTTGCTGCCTTATTAATTAGGATCCTACCGCAATGAGTTTTTGCTGGATACGACCCGTAACTTCGATATAATAAGCTAACTCCGCCGCATTCATTTGGCTCTGATCCATTTTTTCTAATTCATCTAACATCGTTACTTCTTCGGATAGAAGACTTGTCATCTCTGTTAATAGATTTATATCGGAAGGGTTTTCTTTATAAGCTGTCATCACTTCACAATAATGATCAAACCAAGCTTCATAGTTATCCATTGTCTGCTTGAATTCCGGACGGATCGCAGAAGAGTCTGTGGTTGAAGGGGTACTTGTATCAGCGCCAGATGAAACTTCTAACGGTTTGGCTTCATCAATGATTTTATTGAATGCATTTCGGTATTCATAATCAGCTTCCTGCGATTGAAGAAGCATTACAATAATCACTTTTTTATGATCCTTATTATTGATAAGAGTATATACTCCATCCATTGGAATTTCATCATTGCCATTGCTAAAGCCGAATTCAAATGTCGTCTTAGATGCCTGAACCGACTGTGAAGTTTTATATTCAGTGGATTCTAGTTTATTAAAATATGAGCCTTTACTGTTCGATTTAATACTTTCAAGATGTGGGTCGACAACCTTTTCATAGTTAGTCGCAAAGTCCTTTTCAGAAACCTCTCCATCACTGGACATAAAATACAAATCGACTGATTTATTTCCTGCTTCAGCTTCAAACCTTAATTCTCCATCTTTTTTTGAAATATTTTCCCCGTAATAATCAGGTACTTCAAATGTCATACCTGCATATTCAACGGTTTGGTAACTACCCGCTTTTCTTTCTTCACGACCCTGCTCTTCCTCTATTACTTCCGGCTTAACCTCCGGACTAGAACTTCTGTTGAAAACCATCGAGCCGCAGGATTTTAAACAGAGACCTACCACTATCACAAACGCATATGTTAAATATTTATTGCTCGTTATTTGTGATAAAAATTTATTGTTCATGTTCATAACCTTCCTTAGAAGTTATACTGCTGTGGATACGCAAACACTTCATAATGATCAACAGCCCCTGCTGTCAACCATTCCGGAGAACCTAAGCCTGTCATGGAGAATCCAATCTTATCACCGGCCGGCAATTCATCATTTAAAATTGTGAACTCAGAACCGATGAGTTGATTATTCGCATCGTATAAGAAGGCTACTACATACACAAACTCATGATCTTCATCTGTAGTATTCTCAACACGTCCGGTTACTTTAACACCACCAAATTGTTCATCTGTAATACTGATTTCAGATGTCTCAAAGCGGATACAATCCACTTTAGATTCCTTTGCGTTCACATGTGGAAGTACCTTTAATTCGGTTGGCATTCCCTCATCCAGAGTCGTTTCTTCAAAATAGTAACCCGTTTCTCCCGGCTTAAGAACTTCCGGAAATGCGCTCACATAACTTTGACTATCCACAAGATGTCCATCCATATCTTCCAAATCCATCGTTGCAGCACTTAAATACAAATTCTTCTTTCCGGTATTAGTAACAGGACAGGCGATCTGGATCCATGTAGTACCGATACTGTTAACCCATGTCTTAGCTGTGCAATCCCCTACTTCCCAGGCAACATCTTTTGACTTTTCTTTTTTCTCAACAACCTTTGATACGTTGTCCTGAACTGCACCTGAAGCGCATCCCATCATGCCCAAACACATACCTGCCGCCAACAATAATTTCATTAATTTGTTCATTATAATTCCTCCTTGGATAATTGTATTTGTCTATTTACAGAGTAATTCCGTTCCCCACGGAACAGTCAAGATATGAAACAAATCAGCGCTCCGTTTCCCTGGCAATGATTTGTTTCAATAATTCAATCTGTTCTGCTTTCTCGGCTAGCTCTGCGTTTAATCGATCTGATGCCTGAGTAAGAATTTTCAACCGGTCCGAATTCAAACCACTCATCAAATTTTTAATTTCAGAGATATTCAATCCCGCCTGCCGATACTTCATAATTTCATATAAGCGGTCAATTTGATCCTCATTATAAAACTTATGTTTTTGAGCACCTTTACGCTCTGCCGGTTTCAACAGCCCTATCTTGTCATAATAGAATAAGGTCTTGCGGGTAATTCCTGTTGTTCTACAAACATCGCCTACCGAATATAATTCATCTTCTTTCACAGTATAAAAGTGTATTATCGTTCCCTATGGAACGGTCAATCTTAAGACTCGCTTATCATCAATTCTTTCAATACTTCGATTTGTTCTTTTTTCTGTTC